>CAZHLO010000001.1:0-25685 GCA_964533385.1 uncultured Dehalococcoidales bacterium
GTAGTATCAGATATCTTGCGTAGATTAAAACTTGTGAAACCTGAATTACGTCCACGTTATAAGCTAACGCCAAGTAAATTACGCGCGTCGGCCCGTGCTAAAGAATGGTGGGAAAAACACCCGGATAAGCGAAAGTTGGTAGTTGCGCAATATGAAGCACGGCGTCCAGAAGTAAAACAAGCACGCAAGGCCAGATATAGAAGTAGACTACTGAATGCCGAAGGTTCATTCACTCGGGAAGAATGGGAAACTAGAAAAATCCAATTTGGTAATCGTTGTGTTTATTGTGATCGAAAAAGCAAGCGTCTAACACCAGACCACTATATCCCGCTATCGAGGGGCGGAACGAACTCTATAGATAACATTGTCCCTGCATGTCAGGACTGCAATCGGCGTAAATGGAACAAAGATCCTTCTACTTTCAAGCTTTTTCGGCGAGCACAAGAAATCTTTGCTCGATTGACACCCAAGCTCTATTCCCTATAAAGATTATGTAAACTTGCCTTTATATCTGGGGTGTTTAAGAGGGGCTTCGCCCCTCTTTTAATTAAAATTCCCCCTCCCTTAGTAAGGGAGGGGGATTAAGGGGGTGGGTTGTTAAGAAATAAACCCCTGATGCTTTTAAAGGTATCAAACCATTTAAAAGAATTTTTAGACGCCTAGATTTTGATTACAGTGCGTCATATTTAGACTAGCTGCGTTATCCGACTCAGCGTCCGGCTGATTAGCTCCAGGAGCTTGCCTAGCCCCCACTTCCTGGTTGCCGAGATGAGTACTGTATTCTCATCTGCCTCAGTCTGGTGGGAAAGATAATTTAGCGCTGCCTCCTCATCCCAATGCCGGCTATCATCCAGCAGCAGGTCGATTTTGTTTAGCGCCGTAATCCGGGGTTTATCGCTGATATCGAGTTCAGCCAGGATATCCTCTACTATTTGACATTGCGCCGCAGCATTATGTGAAGTTAAATCCACTATATGGAGGAGCATATTGGCTTCAGCCAGCTCCTCAAGGGTTGCCTTAAAGGCAGTTACAATGGTGGGCGGCAACTTTCTGATAAAGCCAACGGTATCGGTTAATAGGACTACGCTTTTATCAGGGAGGGTTAGTCGCCTGGTAGTTGAGTCCAGCGTGGCAAACAGCTTGTCCTCGACAAAGACATCAGCGTGGCTGAGAGCATTGAGCAAGGTGCTCTTGCCGGCATTAGTATAGCCGACTATAGCAACTACAGGGATACCACTTCTCCGGCGCTGTTGACGATATAGCTGGCGGTGCTTTCTTACGTCATCAATCTGTGCCTTCAGGCGATGTATCTTTCGCTGGATGAGGCGCCTATCTGTTTCAAGCTGGGTTTCACCGGGGCCTCTGGTGCCAATACCGCCGCCAAGCCTTTCTAAATGACGCCACTGTCCGGCAAGACGCGGCAGAAGGTATTGGTGCTGAGCCAGCTCTACCTGCAATTGCCCCTCGCGGGTTCTAGCTCTCCTGGAAAAAATATCCAAGATCAAGGCTACCCGGTCAATCACCTTTATTTGAAGGGTTTCCTCTAGATTTCGCTGCTGGAGTGGTGAAAGCTCATCATCAAAAATGGCCACGTTATACCTGGTGCTATCCTTGAGCGAGAGTAGTTCTGCCAGTTTGCCTCTGCCCAGATAGTGGGTTTTTGAGGCTCTGGGCAGGCGCTGTATGAGTCTGCCTACCACCTTTGCCCCAGCTGTGCTGGCTAGCTGAGCCAGCTCATCTATAGAATCCTCCGCCGACCACCTATCAAAGTTTCCTTTGTTGGCTACAGCTATGAGAAATGCCCGCTCTGGCAAAATCCGAGTAACGATTGGTGCTTTAATAGTAACACCTCCACAACATTATGTAAAGTCAATTCCCGGTTTTAGTCTTCTCTTGGTATCACGCCAGGTTGCTAGTTGCGACAAACCTTTCACCAAGCTGGCATCGGGGACAGTTAACGATAGGCGTATATAACCCTCGCCGTGCTTGCCATAGCCTATTCCCGGAGTAACCACTACTCCCACTCTTTCTAATAAATCGGTAGCAAATTCCACCGAGGTATAGCCCTGAGGAACCTTAGCCCAGATATACAGGGTTGCTTTGGGCGTTTGGGCTTTAAGTCCCATGTTATTCAGCACCTCAATAACCAAATCACGGCGTCTTTGATAGAGGGCGTTGTGTTCCTGTATACAATCCTGAGAGCCGGTCAAAGCCTCAATGGCGGCATATTGAATAGCCTGGGGAATGCCTGAATCCAGGTTGGATTTAAGCCTCTTCAGGGCATCTACCATAGCTGCATTACCCACCACCATTCCTACTCGCCAGCCGGTCATATTATAGGTTTTGGATAGGGAGTGAAACTCCACCCCTATTTCCTTAGCCCCATCTGCCTGCATAAAGCTAACCGGCTGATAGCCGTCAAAGGCGACCTCAGAATACGGTCCCTCATGACAGACAGCCAAATCATGTTTTCTAGCGAATTCCACGACTCGTTTGAAGAAATCGAGGTCAGCCACGGCGCCAGTGGGGTTATTAGGATAGTTTATCCAGAGTAGCTTAGCCTTTCTCAAAATATAGGCGGGTATGGCATCTAGATCAGGCAGGAAATTGTTTTCTTCGGTGAGGGGTAGATAGTAAGGAGAACCACCGGCTAACATGGTGCTTACTGAATAAACGGGGTATGCCGGGTCAGGCACCAGGGCAATATCCCGGTAGTCAATAAAGCAAAAGGCGATATGGGCAACGCCCTCCTTGGAGCCAATAAGGGGTAACACCTCTTGGTCAGCATCGAGAGAGACGCCAAAGCGCTTTTTATACCACCCGGCTATAGCCTGGCGTAATTCCGGCAACCCTTCAGTCTCCGGGTAGCGGTGATTAGCCGGGTCTCTGGCGGCTTGACATAGTCGCTCAATTATGTGAGCTGGCGTGGGAATATCAGGGTCGCCGGTAGCAAAGTCAACTACCTCTTCGCCCTTAGCTTTTTTATCGGCAATCTTCTTGTTGATTTCCACGAAGAGATAAGGTGGCAAATGCTCAATCCGCCTCGACATTTTCATGTATTTTGTTCCTCCAAATATGTGCCTAGAAAATCTCTAGTACTCTACGTTCTACTATTATATAGAAATGGTCACAACCTGCCGGTTCTGGCAATCTAAAGTAAGGTTCTGCTCTAAGAAATCTATGGATATGAACACCACTCCATCTATTTCGTGCTAAGAGCATCCGCTCAGTATGACCGAAGTCTTTGAATTGCCCCTTGCTCAACTTCTCAGAAACAAATTCAGAAAGCCTTTTACCTAGTTCCTGTGGTGTCGGGAATTTAATCGATTGAATTACTATACTTTCCGCTGACTTTTTAACTAAATTAGCTGTCTCTTCTCTTGCCTCCTCACTTTCAAAGAATCTAGCATGCTCGATAGTGATTAACCCCCCAGTTGCAATCTCCTCAACCAAATAGTCTGGCTGCGGAGATTGGCGATTCTCAAAATCTGGCCTACCTTTAATCCTATAAGATGTATTTCTGTCCATACTAAGACACTTCATAAGGTAATCGACATCAAATCTGACGAGTTCCTCTTCCTCTTTGCGATAGTCATCTTCCTCCTGAGGAAAAGGTTGGTTTGGTTGCATATCACAGTTTAATACTCTCATTCTGGCCATTGTCCGGAAAATACGATTTCAGCCGGACCACTGAGGAATACTTCCCCTGCCCCATCCCACTCCACACCCAGTATTCCCCCTGGTAGTTTTATGTCAACTTTACTGTTGCTGTAATCCTTTAGCTGGGCTAAAACAGCTATGGCGCAGGCACCACTGCCACAGGCCAAAGTCTCCCCCACCCCCTTCTCCCATACCCTGGCTTCTATCTGCTTTCGGCTTATCACTTTAGCCACCTCAAAATTTACCCGGTTGGGAAATACCCTGTGCTGTTCCACTTTTGGTCCCAATTGTGACAAGGGGAAATCAGATACTGGGTGCTGCCAGAAATAAACGGCGTGCGGATTTCCTATGGAGACGAAGCTCAAAGGTAGCTCTCTGCCGTCTACCATAACCGGATAGTTCATTATTGGTTTTACGGGCAAAGAGATATCTCCCTCCGGCTCTATCGCTAGCGGGATATCCTCAGCTCCAAATTTCGGCTCACCCATACCTACCTGAATAGCAGTTACCTTACCTCCTGCAGTATGAAGTCTGGCTTTTCTTACCCCCGATATCGTTTCCACTAATATTTCTTGAGCCTTGCTATCAGCGAATCCCTTGTGTAGGGCATATTTGACCAGGCACCTCAAGCCATTGCCACAAGCCTCAGCCTCGGAGCCATCAGCGTTGAATACCCGCATCTGGAAGTCGGCGTTATTTGAAGGCAGCATCAGTAACAATCCGTCACTACCAACACCGAAGTGGCGGTCGCACATAGCTATCGCCAGCTGTGACCAATCGCGTTGCGCTTGCGTACCCTCCACCAGTATAAAATCGTTTCCTGCTCCCTGCACCTTGGTGAAATTCATAGATTGCTGCCTCTTAAAAATCTATTCAGCGGCGCCATGATTTGTGCATCTGCCGTGCTCTGTATATCAAACCACTTTATTCTAGTATCTTGCAACTGAAACCAGGTATACTGTTGGCGGGCAAGGCGGTGGGTTTCAAACTTGATTTGCTGGATGGCGCCAGGCAGGGTTAGCTCACCTCTAAGGAAGTGGCCAATTTGCCTGTAGCCTATGCCCGACATAGCTGGCATGTTGAAATTAAAGCCTCTACTCACCAGCCGCTTGACTTCCTCAACCAAGCCCTGCTCTATCATCCTGTCCACCCTCAAGTCAATCCGGCGATACAGCTCTTCCCTGTCGGCGGTTAGACCTATTATGAAGGTGCTAAACGGTGGTGCTTCTTTGCGCTGAAGCTGGGAAAAGGGAGTCTCGGTCTCCTGGTATACCTCAAGAGCTCTTATGGTGCGGCGCACATTGCGGGGGTCAATCCTCTGCGCTGCCAGCGGGTCAATGCTGGCGAGCTCGTCATAAAGCTCTTCCTCTCCTCCCCTGGCTGCCCTCTCCTCCAGGCTCTGCCTGAATTCGAGGTCAGGCGCCACCTGGGGTACTCCCCACCCCTCCAGCACCGACCAGACATATTGTCCGCTACCACCCACTACTATGGGCAGCTTATCTCGCTGTTGAATGTCCCCGATAGCCTTTAAGGCTAGCTGTTGGTATTGAGCCAGACTGAAGTTCTCATCAGGACTGGCGATATCAATCAGGTGATGAGGGACAAGGGCTCGTTCCTCCGGGGTGGGTTTGGCGGTGCCGATATCCATATAACGGTAAACTTGCCGGCTATCGGCATTGATTATCTCTCCGCCGAGAGACTGAGCTAGGCGAAGAGCCAGTCGGCTCTTGCCGACGCAGGTAGGGCCAACTATAGCCAGTAGACGGTTCATCTTACCTCCTTAATCTCCGAGGTTTGTCTTACTATACTCAAGAACTCAGCTGCCTTCAAACTGGCTCCTCCGACCAGAGCACCATCTATCTCAGGCTGGCTTACAAATTCAGCAATATTATCAGCAGTTACACTGCCTCCGTAGAGGATGCGCATCTCTTGGGCAATCCTCTTACCATGTTGCCGGGAGATATACTGGCGGATAAAACCAATGGTCTCATTTGCTTGCTTACCGGTGGTTGCCCTGCCGGTGCCGATAGCCCAAATCGGCTCATAGGCTAAAATCAATTCACCGGTATAGTATATTTGGGCTGAAGGTGAGCTTAGCTGCTTGGTTAACACCTCTTGCGTCCTCCCTGCCTCGTTTTCCGCCAAACTTTCTCCAATACATAAAATGGGCTTCAGCCCAACCTTCAACGCTGCTTGGACTTTCTTATCTATAAGCTCTGTGGTCTCGTTGAAATACTGCCTGCGCTCGGAGTGGCCAATAATAACAAACTCACAAAGGTCAGCCAGCATCAGTGGCGAAATCTCTCCGGTATAAGCCCCCTTTTCCTCAAAGTATAGATTCTGTGCCCCCAGTTTTATTGAGCTCGCTTGAATCAGTTCCTTAACCGCGGCTAAGAAAACAAATGGCGGGCATATTACCTTGTCAACGTTGCCTATCCGGTCAAGCCCAGGGCGCATTTCATTGACTAAGGCTATAGCCTCGCTTAGTGTGGTATTCATCTTCCAGTTACCGGCAATTAGGGGTACGCGCATTCGATTCTCCTAAGCGTCGAACTTGGTCAACTTCAGAGCGTTAGCCATTGCCAGTGGCATTACCTGTGTCGCCGGGAGCCTTCCCAAACCGCCAAAAATACAGGCTTGTTCAGAAAACTCGCTTACCCTATCAGGGCGGCACCACTTAGAATAAAGAACTATGGGCAGCGGGTGCCAGCTATGTCCTTTGAGTAAAGCCGGCGTGGAATGGTCGCCAGTAACCACAATGACATCAGGTTCAAGGCTAAGAAGGACAGGTAGAGCCTTATCAACCTCTTCTATAATGCTGACCTTGCGGTCAAAATCGCCGTCTTCGCCAGCGGAATCAGTCCCCTTTATATGTAAGAAAAAGAAGTCATAATCGGCATAGTTCTGTTTTAGAGTGGCAAACTCCTCGGGGACGGTGGCGCCAGTTTCTAGAACCTGCGTCCCGACTAACTTGGCTAACCCCCGATACATGGGATAAGCGGCAATGGCTGCTGGTTTTAATTTATAGATTTCACTCATGGTGGGGAGATGAGGTCGCTGGGAGAAGCCACGCAGCAGCACCATATTGGCGGGATGGTGCTTAGCCAGGACCATTTTGGCTCGAGCTAGGAACTTATTGGCAATAGCTGCCATTATATCAGCCTGCGGATTCAGAGCCGTAACCGCCCTTGGTGCTACTCCGGCCTGCTGGGGGTCAGAATCGCTGACCTCAGGAGCTAGCCCCCTTCCCCGAAAAACGGCGACAAAGCGGTGCTCCCTGACCGGGCAAACAAGAAGTTTTACTCCTTCTATCACTAGTCCATCAAGCAGCTGGCATAGCTCGGTGCACTTCTCAGTGGAAATACGCCCTGCCCGGCGGTCGGTGACCAGTCCGGTTTCAGCTACAGTGCAGAAGTTACCTCGGGCGGCTATATCCCCTGGCTTTAGGTCAAAATCGATCCCCATTGCCTCCAGCACCCCCCGCCCAATGCTAAACTTAAGCGGGTCATAGCCAAATAGAGCCAGATGCCCCGGGGTGCTACCGGGGGTTATTCCCGGGCTCACCGGGTCAATGAGGCCACATATACCTTTGGTTGCTAGCTGGTCAAGGTTCGGGGTCTTGGCTGTCTCCAGCTCGGTCTTGCCTGTTTTTGGGTGGGGCAGTCCGCCCAGACCATCAATAACCACTAGCACAATCTTGGTGGGAGAAGGTCGAGAAATTCCCTTAATTAAATCTAAATTATCCATTATAGTTAACCCCTTTATTGAGTAGCGCCTCGATACCGGGCAGTTTTTCACCGCTCAAGAATCTGAGTGAAGCCCCGCCGCCAGTAGAGACAAAGGTCATCTTATCAGCCAGTTTCATCTCAGTTACTGCCTCAGCAGTAGAGCCTCCCCCAATAATAGTGGTAGCCTTAAGATTGGCTAAGAGCCTGGCTATGGCTTGCGTGCCCTGAGCAAATTGGGATATCTCGTATATGCCCATAGGTCCGTTCCAGAAGATTGTCTTATACCGACGTAATTCTTCGGAGAAATTACTGATAGTCTGAGGACCGATATCCACAATTCTCCACTCTGGCGGTATTTCCCCTACTGGTACTACCTTAGCTTTAGATTCAGCACTCACTTCAGTGGCAATAACCACATCAACCGGCAGCATCAAGCGCACCCCTCGCTGAGCTGCCTCCTTCATCAGTTTAGCCGCCAGCTCTATTTTATCATTTTCCACCAGGGACATGCCTACCCCATAGGATTTAGCCTTTAAGAAGGTGGCGGCTATGCCACCACCAATCAGAAGGCAGTCTACCTTATCCATAGTATTTCCCAACACACCTATCTTATCACTCAGGTCCTTGGCGCCCCCGGCGAGCTCGGCGAAGGGATGGCGGGGATTGGCTAGAATGCTACCCAGGATCTTGATTTCCTTCTCCACCAGTAAGCCAGCTACTGCCGGCAGATGATTGGCAACACCCACTACCGAAGCATGAGCCCGGTGACTGGCGCCGAAGGCATCATTTACATAGATATCAGCTAAGCGGGCTAGGGCTTGAGCAAAGGAGGCGTCGTTTGCTTCTTCCTCAGGGTGAAAGCGAATATTCTCCAAGAGCAGGACATCGCCCGGTTCTAGTTTAGCCACCGCCTTTTCCACATCGGAGCCGATGCTATCGGTGACAACTTCCACTGGCTGCCTGAGAATCTGCGACAGGCGCTGGGCGACAACAGCTAATCTTAATTTTTCAACTACCTTTCCCTTGGGTCGACCCAGATGTGAACACAGGATAACCTTAGCTTTTCGGTCAATAAGATATTTGATAGTAGGCAGTGTGGCTTGAATACGGCTATCATCAGTAATAGTCCCGGTCTTTTCATCCAGAGGAACATTGAAGTCAACCCTTACCAAGGCCCTTTTGCCGCCAACATCTATATCCCTGATTGTCAGCTTATTCATTCCCTCCCCCTAAGTATCTATAGGCTGGAATACAAAAATATCAGGTGTAAGCCCAGACACCTGATATTTCTAATTTGGCTTTCATTTATATGCAAAGCTTCATCTCCGTCACTGGTGACTGGGGAATAACTCCGAGACCTGTTTAGCTATTCCTTCAGCATCAAGACTATACTTAGAACGAAGGAAAGCTTGAGTTCCTTGCTCCACAAACTCATCAGGGATACCAATGCTTTTTACCCGGATATCATTGACACCTGATTTTTGGAGAAGGTCAACTACACTATTGCCGAAGCCGCCGCTGAGAGCATTCTCTTCAACGGTAACCAGGCGCTTAATATGACTAGCCAGGTCTATTATAAGTTCAGAGTCCAGCGGCTTGGCAAAACGGGCGTTAACCACTGTGGCTTCAATTCCCTTTGAAGCTAGCTCCTGGGCAGCCTCAAAAGCCGAAGCTACAGTGGTTCCTATAGCTAATATGACGACATCTTTGCCCTGCCTCACTATTTCTCCTTTGCCTATGGGAATCTCATGCAACACCGGGTCTAATTCTACTCCCAAACCAGAGCCTCGGGGGTATCGTATCGCCATAGGGTGTTTTGACTTCACTGCTGTGTAGAGCAAGTGCTGAAGCTCATTCTCATCCTTGGGTGCAGCTACTATCAGATTAGGAATAAATATTAGATAGGAGATGTCAAAAGTCCCCTGATGCGTCTTCCCATCTTCGCCAACAATGCCACTGCGGTCAATAGCAAAAGTAACGGGCAAATCCTGAAGGCAAACATCGTGTATAAGCTGGTCAAGAGCACGCTGCAGAAAAGTGGAGTATATAGCCACAATAGGTATGAAACCTTGTGTCGCCAACCCAGCAGCAAAGGTAACGGCGTGCTGCTCACAGATTCCCACATCAAACACTCGCTGCGGGAACTCAGCCGCAACTATATCCAGACAATTTCCCTCAGGCATAGCCGGGGTAATCGCCACCAGCTGGGGATTTTCACGAGCCAGGCGAAGCACAGTCTGGGCAAATACCTCACTGTAACTTGGTATCGCTTTAGTGCTGGCACCTTTAACTGGCACGCCGTGAAAATAAACAGCATCACCTTCGGCGGGAAGATAGCCTTTGCCCTTGGTGGTAATAACATGAACGAAAGTTGGCTTGGTGCGGTAATCCCGTGCCTGAGTAAAAGCTGTTTCCAGTTCGGCAATGTTATGCCCGTTGATAGGTCCCATGTAGGTGAAGCCGAGCTCTTCCCAGAGCACTGTGGGCATAATTAAGCCCTTGAATACATTCCTAACCCGTTGAATTGCTTGCCATAGCCATCTGCCGCCAGGGATAGAATCCAGTACCCGCTTGCTTTCCTCTCTTGCCCAGCGGTAGCGGTAGTCAAACCGCACTCGACTCAACAGTTTAGCCAAGGCTCCAACCGTGGGTGAAATTGACATCCCATTATCATTTAGAATCACGCAAATCCTGGAACTCAAGTGTCCCACCTGGTTTAGTGCCTCAAGAGCCATCCCTCCAGTTATAGCCCCGTCACCGATAATAGCAACCACATGGTAGTCATCGCCAGAAAGGTCACGAGCGATAGCCATACCGAGGGCAGCAGAAACAGAAGTGCTGGCATGACCGGCACCAAATGGGTCATGCTCACTCTCACTGCGGCTGGTAAAACCGGATAGTCCGCCATACTGACGAAGAGAGGCGAAGCGCTGTCTTCTGCCAGTGAGCAGTTTGTGAACATAGCTTTGATGTCCCACATCCCAGATAATCTTGTCCCGTGGGCTATCAAACACACGATGTAAGGCTATAGTAAGCTCAACCGCACCTAGATTGGAAGCTAGATGACCTCCATTAGCAGTTACTGTAGCCACCAGCTCCTGTCTAATCTCAGCCGCCAGTTGACCGAGCTCTTCTTTTTTCAGCCCTTTCAAATCTGCGGGGTTATCTATTCTGTCTAATAGTCTCAGTGTTATTACCTACTCACCACCGGATTGGGAAGTTAACCTCATACTAGCATTTTGTCTAATTTTTGGCAATTGTTGTTGAGCAGCTTGGTAGGGTTAAATTGTTCCAGCTTGCATCTTAGAGGATTTACAGCACCTTGCTCAGGAATGACATAGTACGCTTGTGGCGAGAGGTTAACAATTTTTCTGGAGTGGCTTCTTCAATAATCTGCCCTTCGTCCATCAGAATCATGCGGTCGCCAGCGGCGCGAGCAAATCCCATCTCATGTGAAACTACAACCATAGTCATTCCCTCTTTAGCCAAGGCTAACATCACATCCAAAACCTCTTTAATCATCTCTGGGTCAAGGGCACTGGTTGGCTCATCGAAGAGCATGATTTTGGGATTCATTGCCAGGGCTCGCGCAATAGCCACGCGCTGCTGCTGCCCACCGGAGAGTTGAATAGGGTAAGCTTGAGCCTTATCTGGAATTCCTACTTTGGTCAACAGGTCGATGGCGATTTTCTCTGATTCCTCTCTGGAGCGTTTGCGCACAGTGCGTTGTGCCAGCACCAGGTTGTCGATTACTTTAAGGTGAGAAAATAGATTAAACGACTGAAAAACCATCCCAATTTCTTGACGAACGACATTGATATTCTGGGCATCGTCCAAAGTAATACCATCTACTACAATTTTACCTTCATCATATTCCTCGAGGCGATTTATACAGCGTAGCAAGGTGGACTTGCCGGAGCCGGAAGGACCGATAATGACCACAACTTCGCCCCTATACACATCCAGGCTCAGTCCTCGCAGGGCATAAACTCTGCCGAAGTGCTTGTGAACATTTTCGATATGGATTATTGGTTCCATTGTACTTATCTTTCAAAATGAGTCTTTTTCTCGAGCCAGGATACTCCACGAGCCGAAAGCAAGGTCATTATCAAATATAACAAGGCGACCATTGTCCACACCTCGATTGGGTTGAAGTGTGTTGCCATAAATTCACGCCCCCGGCGGGTCAAATCGGCGACCGCTACCACACTGACCAGGGATGAATCTTTGAGCAAAGAAATAAACTCGTTGCCCACTGGTGGCAGAATTACGCGGATCGACTGGGGTAAGATTACGTGACGCATTGACTGAAAATGTGTCATACCTAAGCTGCGCGCCGCTTCCATCTGGCCTTTGGGGATACTCTGAATACCAGCCCGGTAGATCTCGCTCATATAGGCTCCATAGCAGACGGTTAGGCCGATAATTGCGGTAAAAATCGGGTTAGCTTGGTAATTAGTCATAAAATCGAGGTTGAGCCAGTCTCCAATTTTTTGAATCACTACCGGAAAGGCGAAATACCACCAGATTAACTGGACAAGGAGAGGAATACCTCGGACTATTTCAACGTAGAGTGAGGCCAAGCCGCGAAAAACCCGGTTCCGTGATATCCGTCCTATACCCCCCAGCAAGCCCAATATCAGAATTAATATAAATGAGGTCACGGTGACGGAGATAGTTACGACTAAACCGTCACGTACAAAGAGGAAGATATGCCAAAAGGGGTCGGACCATACCGTAACCAGAATTATCGCCAGGACAACCACCAAAGCCACCAGCCCCCACCACGGGTCAATGCGGGTGAATGTCTCACCGCCAGGAATATAAAAAAGTCTACCCCCGCTGGGTCGAGGTTTCGGTTTTTCTGCCATTAGACCCCTTGAAACGGCTTATATACCCCTCTCAACGACCCCACCAATATGCTTTAAGTTAATTACTGGCCGACAAGCCATTTATCAATCAGTTCTTCAATCAGCCCTTCGTCGATAACAGCGGCCAAGCCTGAGTTGATTTTTTCCAGCAGCTCGGTATTGGTCTTGCATACGGCGATGCCGTAAAATTCGCTGGTGAAGACCTCGCCAGCAGTCTTGAGCTTATCCGGGTTCCTGCCGACATAGCCTAAGGTCAGAGGGCTATCGGCGATAACGGCGTCAATCTGTCCGTTCATCAGATCCTGGAAAGCCAGACCGATGTCATCATATGTCTTGAGAGTGGCGCCGGCTATCTTTTCCACTTCAAAGGAACCGGTGGTTCCGATTTGCGCCCCGACGACCTTACCCCCCAGGTCATCTTTGCTAGCGATGTCAGTATTGTCAATGCGCACTGCGACCAGCTGCCCCGCCTCGAAATAGGGGTCGGAGAAGAGCATTTCTTCCGCGCGCTCTGGTAAAATGGTAATGGACGAAATGGCAGCATCATACGTGCACTGAGCCATCCCGGCTAAGAGTGGGTCCCAGGCTACGTTGACAAACTCGATATCAAGGTCTTCCTTTTCGGCGATGGCTGTCATCAGGTCAATGTCAAAGCCTACAATCTCCATAGTTTCTTCATCGACATACTCAAATGGTGGCCAGGTGGCATCGGTGGCGATACGGATTTTTGCTGCCTCTTGAGCACAGCCGGGTAATAGGGCGAATAGTATCAGCCCTATCAAGACAAACCCAAAAAGATATTTCATATTTCCCCCTTTCTTTTTGTGAAAGTTTAGCACATTCAGGTTACGCTGTCTATGCTTTTAT
This sequence comes from uncultured Dehalococcoidales bacterium, assembly GCA_964533385.1. Classification (GTDB taxonomy): domain Bacteria; phylum Chloroflexota; class Dehalococcoidia; order Dehalococcoidales; family BS750m-G39; genus CAZHLO01. The sequence continues at coordinate 13,127 of CAZHLO010000001.1, forward strand.
CATGTAAATTGGGGCCATCATAAGCATAATCCTTGCCTCCCATCCGTTTGGTAAATCTGGGACTAAGGAGAATAGCCTGGAACAGAATTGGTTCATTGATAATTCGAAAATTCAGGGGGCAATGTAACAGACCTTTAGGGATGAAGATAATAGTAGCTTCATTGATAAGATGATATTCCTGTTCCTTTCCAATCCAGAAATCGACCTCGGCCTTAAAACTGCTGAATACATCCGGCAGTTTGCTTCCTAGGAAAATGAGATACTCATCAACGTCATGAGTATGGGGTTCTTTCTCTAAATGTATCGGCCGAGTGAATACTTGCCAGCCCATATTGAGATTGGCTCCCGGGATTTGTCGGGCACCCCTGAAGTATGCCTGGGGACTGGCTAGAAAAGGCAGATTCATTGTTTCCTTGAATTCGGTCAGAAAAAGTGAACCATATTTAGCGCCTGCCATTTGTTTTGTCTCCTTTCGTTTTAGTGTCAATTTGACTTATCTATTCAAATACCGCATTCTTTAATATCCTGTCAAGGTGTGGCTACCTTGATTGCCAAGCTAATCTTTTTGAGCCAACTTGACGTTAAAGTATTGCTTTGTTACACTGCTACGGTGTACTCTCTAGAGCAAGATTTACTCCACCTTATAAGCCTTATCTATACCTCAGTGCAATGGCCAGGAGTGGTGGCACTTATGGCCGTAGAAAGCGCTTGCATTCCTCTACCGAGTGAACTAATTATGCCCCTTGCTGGCTGGATGCTTATTAAAGACCAGTCGTTACCGGCTATATATACGCTGGTAGCTGGTGCGTATGGGGCTCTAGGTTGTCTTATTGGCTCTGTTATCGCTTACACGGTAGGTATGTGGGGTGGCCGTCCCTTTTTGGAGAAATACGGGAAGTATATTCTTATATCTCGCCATGACCTTGACTTGTCTGACCGATGGTTTAACCGGCATGGTAGCTGGTCAATTTTCGTCTCCCGGCTGCTACCGATAGTGCGTACCTTTATCAGTCTCCCTGCCGGGATATCCAGGACGCACTTTGGCAAGTTTTTAATCTATACCTTTATAGGCTCTTTCATCTGGTGTGCCGGCTTAGCTTACGGAGGTTACCAACTGGGAGAGCACTGGGAGCAAATACGAGTTATCATGCGCCCCTTCGACCCTCTTATTATAACGATAATTATAGCGCTTATTGCTTTCTACATTTATAGACACGTGAAATCGTCTAAGATTACTGACTAGGAACTAAAATACCCTCAAAGCTATCTTGACCTTTCCCTGCGCCTCGTGCTACATTTGAGTAATAGATGGCTTGTCCCTGTAGCTCAGTTGGACAGAGCAGCTGCCTTCTAAGCAGCGGGTCGTGGGTTCGAATCCCTCCAGGGACGCTAGTTTAGCTACAAAAGAAGTTAACCACGTATGTGAAGAGACCGCCAGCACTCAGGGATTCAGGTTAAGCATAGTGATGGCATTTGACCTGTTGCTGCCCTATTACCCTTGCCTCTGGCACGACTTTCGAACATATATCCTTGGCCTCGGTGCAACGAGTGTGGAATCGGCACCCGGGAGGAGGATTCAAGGGCGAAGGCATCTCCCCACTCAATATTATCTTTTCTACCCCTTTGTCTTCATCCTCAGGCAATGTCAAGAGCGACGCTGATATCAATGCCCTCGTGTAGGGATGCAGGGGGTGTTCAAATAGCTCTTCGGCTTCACCGTATTCCACTATCTGCCCCAGATACATTATGGCCACGGTATGGCTCATATAGCGCACCGTGGCCAGGTTATGGGCGATAACCAGATAGCTTAGATTATACTGCCCTTGAAGGTCTTTCAGCAGGTTCATAATCTGTGCCCGAATCGAGACGTCCAGGGCCGAAACAGGCTCGTCTAGCACAACCAGGCTGGGGTTCAACGCCAGAGCACGTGCCACAGCTATCCGCTGCCGCTGCCCCCCACTGAACTCATGCGGGTAGAGCTCGGCATGTTCTGGCCTGAGCCCCACCTCCTCAAGCAACTCCGATACCCGATCCCGGAGCTGCTGCTTCGATTGCTTTTTGTTCACCACCAGCGGCTCGGCGATGATATCCCTTACCTTCATCCTCGGATTCATGGAGCTCCAGGGGTTCTGTTGTACCGAACCTAACTGGGGCCGATATTCCGTCTTAATCCGCGCGGGGGAAAAATGGCTTAAGTCCTCTCCCTCGAAGAGAATAGTCCCCGAGGTTGGCTTTTCCTGCAATAGCACTGCCTTGGCGGTGGTCGTCTTCCCTGCGCCCGATTCACCAACCAGGCTTAAGGTCTTGCTCCGTTCTATGGTGAACGAAATGCCATCCACCGCCCTTACCCAGCCGACGGTGCGCTGGAGAAGACCCCGGGTAACAGGGTAGTACTTCTTCAGGTCGCGCCCCTCCAACAGAACATCAGCCATAAGCTATTTCACCTTCCAACATGATACGAAGTGTCCCTCAGTGATTTCTTTCTCGGCGGGCTCTTGCTGGCGGCAAATATCTTCGGCGACGGGGCAGCGGGGGAAGAATCGGCAGCCGGGAGGCAAATCCCTTAATGATGGAGGCTGCCCCTTGATTGAGTACAGCCGCTCGTCCTTATGGTCCAAGCGAGGCACAGAGTTCATCAGGGCGCTGGTGTAAGGATGTTTGGGGGTTTTGAATATTTCCCGTGTCGTAGCCGTCTCGACGATTTTACCGGCGTACATCACTGCTACCCGATGGCACATCTGGGCTATGACTCCGAAGTCGTGGGTAATATAGATTATGGCCACATTTGTCTTCTTTTGGATATCCTTAAACAGGGCCATGTACTGGGCCTGTATGGTGGCATCGAGAGCGGTTGTGGGCTCATCGGCGATGAGCAGGCGTGGGTGGCAAGACATGGCGATTGCTCCCGCCACTCGCTGCCTCATCCCTCCGCTCAGCTGAAAAGGATATTGCCGGAGAAGTGTCTCGGGCGAGGGAATATTTAGCAACCGCAGTGCTGAAATGACCTCCTGCTCAACCATCTCACCCTGAAGGCCCTGGTGCAATCGCACCGCTTCACCTATCTGGTCGCCGATGGTGTAGACTGGGTTGAGCGAAGTCATTGGGTCCTGGAGGATCATCGAAATTATTCTACCACGGTACTTCCTCATCTCCTCCTTATCCAGCTCCAGGAGATTCGTTCCATCCAGGATGACCTTTCCCTCAACGATCCTGCCCGCAGGCTCCGGAAGCAAACGAAGGATTGACAGAGCGGTTACCGTCTTCCCGCAAGCGGATTCACCGACTAGTCCGAAGGTCTCTCCCTCACGCACATAGAAACTGACGCCGTCGACGGCCTTGACCACACCCCTCCGGGTGAAGAAGAAGCTGTGCAGGTCCTCTACTTGAAGAATTATCTTGCTCATAGCTGTCTTAGTCTCGGGTCCAGCCTATCACGAAGCCAGTCACCCAGGAAGTTTCCGGACATCACCACCATCCCGATAAGTATGCCAGGGAATGTAGAAATCCACCAGGCACTATCGAGGCTGTTTCTGCCGTCAGCCACCATGGAGCCCCATGATGGCACTGGCGGTGGAATACCGATACCAAGGTAGCTCATCGCCGATTCTGCCAGAATCATGGCACCTACACTAAGAGTTATACCTACTATTAAAATGTTAAGAATATTCGGGAAAATATGCCGGAGCATGATTCTCCCTGGAGACACGCCGATTACTTGCGCCTGTGCTACAAAGTCGGAAGTGCTTATCCTCAAAGCCTCACCGCGTATGATACGCGCGTAACCGGCCCAGCCCAATGCTGACAACGCGAATATAACGGTAAAAAATCCCGGTCCGAGGCTGACAGCAAGCAATATAGCCAGGAGAAGAGCGGGAAATGACAAGGCTACATCGACCACCCTCATAATAAAGGCATCGGTGCGTCCTCCCATGTAGCCTGAGAATATCCCTAATGCTGTACCCACAATAGCGGTAATGGCTATCGCCAGTAACGAAACGCTAAGCGATACTCTGGCCCCATAGATAGCGCGGCTTAAGATATCTCTTCCCAGCGTATCTGTTCCCAGAAGATGCTTTGTAGAGCCACCCTCACACCAGGCCGGCGGCGTTAGCCTTTCCGGAAGAGCAGTCTTGTTGTAGGGGTAAGGTGCCAGGACATCGGCGAATATTGCGGTAAAAATCAGCACGGCAAGTACAGTCACCGGGAGAATCATCACCAAGTCTCTTGAAATTCGCCCCCAGCGTGTCATACCCCGGTATTGTTTTTTATTTTTAGTTTTTCTTTTAAAAATCGTTACCATAGCCAGATGCTTGCCTTTTTAGGTTCTCTCGTATCTGATCTGAGGGTCGACCCAGGCATAAGCGATATCTACAAGGAAGTTCATGCCCAGTACCATGACGGCCACTATAATCGTGATGGCCTGCACTACCGGGAAATCACGACCGAAGGCAGATTCTACTGCCAATTTACCCATGCCCGGCCAGTTAAAAATATTCTCCGTTATTACAGCGCCAGTGACTAATCCCGCTAACATCATACCGGCTACGGTCATCGGTGCTGTCACGGCATTACGCAGGGCGTGTTTCCAGATAACGATCCTTTCAGGGAGTCCCTTGATTCTCGCTAGCTTGATATATTCGCTATCAAGCACATCCAGCATGGTGGAGCGAACCAGACGCATCATGCCCGGCAGCATGAAGAACATCATTGTGCCTACCGGCAGTATATAGTATTCTATGCCGCCCATGCCGGCGGCTGGTAGTAATTGGAAGTGAACGGAAAATACCAGCACAGCCATAATAGCCAGCCAGAAGCCGGGTAGCGCCTGCCCCAAAATGGCCAGGAACTTCACCCCGTTATCAAAAATTGAATCGCGCCTAGTGGCGGCCAGCACCCCCAGCGCTATAGCTATAACCGTGCCTAAAACCAATGAAGGTATACCTAATTTCAGCGTATTCGGCAGCGCATTGCCAAGCATCTCCGTTACAGGAATCCTCTTAACGAATGACTCGCCGAGATCACCGTGTGCCAGGTCTTTGAGGTAAATCCAGAACTGTTCGGTGTAGGACTTGTCCAGCCCGAGTTGCTTCTGTAAAACTTCTACCTCTGATTGAGTAGATAAGGGGGATATCATGAACAGTACCGGGTTGCCGGAAATCCGCACCAAGAAAAAGACTATTACAATTATGCCGAACAGGGCGAGGATCATCTGAAATAGTCTGACTACGATAAAGCGTGTCATCTCATGATTTCCCTGTAAAAAATCATACTCTAGTCAATTGAGTGTGTCAAATATCGTCATTTACGGGCATAATGCTTTAATTACCTGTAGATGCACAAAATCAGCAAAAAATACCCCCCTTACCTGAGAAACTTCTAAAAACAACCATCACTATACCTTCGGGGGCGGTTACCCGCCCCCGAAGACTGTACTTTACTTGGACCCCTTTTCTTGGTCTATTCCGGGTGCTTAACTCCGCAGGCAGCGTCCCACCAGAACATGTGTGGATTAACGGTAAATTCGCCTATATTGTCGCTGACGATAATCAGGGGTAAGACATAGGCGACGCCGAAGCTGGTGTACAGCTCCTTGGCGGCTCTCTGCCATTCGGTGTACAGCTCCTTGGCTCTAACGGGGTCAAGTTCCACTATGTATTCATCAAAGAGCGCGTCAACAGCCGGGTCAGCTGTTGCCACATGTACACCGTAGGAGGTGTACATATTTCGGCAGTAGTAGGTGCCGTTAAAGGCGGCGCCAGTCCATGACCATATCCAGCCGACATTGGGTGCATCTGGTGCACAACCTTGCGGCATGAACATATAGCCGAAAAACACACCCATTTCGACGATCTCTATCTTTACCTGGAGGCCGACTTCACTCCAGTAGCCCTCCAGTGCCTGGAACAATTCAACACCGGGTCCTACAGTTACCATGGCGTGGATTGTCGGGTCTGCAAAGGCATCGGGATAGCCTGCTTCCTCCATTAGGCTCATCGCCAGTTCGGGGTCGTACGGATCCGGCGCTATCAGGTCATCGGTCACGCCGTAACCTCCGGGAATGAGGAAGAACCGGCCGCCCGGCTCTGCATCCCCCCGCCAATAGGTCGCGCAGAGCTCCTCGCGGTTAATAGCGTAGGAAAGAGCCTTGCGGATACGGATATCGTGTATCGGTCCGGCTGTTTCGTAATGGGGTGCTACGAAAGCGAGGATAAATGGCGAAGGCATACCTTGCATGCGTGTTTGGTAGCCTTCTGCTTCCAGCTCCTTACGCCTATCCGTGGTGAGGCCGAAGGGGATATCTATCTCGCCCCGCTTGAGCATGGCGACCTGGGTTGCCTCTTCGGGGACCTGAAGCTCTACCAGATATTGAAACGCTGGTATGTGTTCCGGTCTCCAGTAATCCGTATTTGCTTCCACCTTGAAACTTATCTCGGGAACATGCTCCACGAACTTCCAGGGTCCGGAGCCAATGGGATGAGCGAAAAATTGCTCCTCTCCGACTGCATCAAAGGCGTTCTTGCACAGGATGCGCACCCAGCAGAACGAGTCGACCAGTGGCGGCTCGGGGTTTTTGGTTACGAACTCGAAAGTATAATCATCCACGACTCTCATGGAAGCCAGGTTATCGCGCAGTCCGGGAGACCATGGATTCTTGGATTCTGCAGAGGTGAACCTTTCCATGGTGAATAATACGTCATGAGCGGTGACCGGGTCACCGTTGTGGAATTTCATGCCATGGCGGATATGGAACGTCCAGGTAACACCATCGTCAGCTAAATCCCAGGATTCGGCTACTTCGCCGACGTAGTTCCCATATTGGTCAAAGGCAATCAGGGAGTCGCAATAATACCAACTCCAGGTGGATTCAAATAGGGTGGGGTCGGTGGCTTCGACACCAAAATCGACCACAGCGACAGTTATCGTACCATAGGGGGCGACCGCGGTGGGTGATGTCGGTGGTGTTGTCGGCGGTGTTGTTGTTTCCTCCTCCACCGCACAACCGCTGAGACATATCCCGGCGATTAGAATAATCGCTAAAGGAATTAATAAAAACTTCTTCACCGTTAAATTGTACCTCCTTCGTAGATTATCCATAGACTATTTCACCCCTATGTCATAGTCTACCTCCTTTCTTTTTAAAGGTTATTTTAAGTGATTTTAATTATACTCCCATTATTAAACTTGTCAATATGGATTTCGCTGCCGACTTACATATTCGATAGGTGTAACTTGCTTGAAACGAAGCCCCCTCGCCTAGACATTCGTGTGGCGGTAGTATGCTACTGCCAAGCTAAAGTTCCCGTCTTCTTGATTGAAGCCAAGCGAGGAGTTTTACCTTAATCCTGGGAACGGTCCTTAGCTCGTCAAAATGTTTTATTACCAGGAGTGTGAGTACGCACAGCATAAATAGCGCTTCCCACGAGCTTCCCCTTGTAGCTAGTAGATAGGCCAGTGAGCCTGTCGCACCGAATATTACCGTCCAGGCATTGATTTCTATAAAAAGAAACCCCAGGAACATAAAGGTGGCAAATGTAATTAGCATGTCGTGTTGCGGCAGGGCTGCGAGGGCACCAAAGGTGACGGCTATTGCCTTCCCCCCTTTTAGCTGAAGTAGCGGAGAGAAGGCGTGTCCTAATATAGCACTCAGGGCTACTCCCATAACGGCTGCCTCAGGGAGCTTAAAAAATGAATGTGCCAGGAAGACAAAGGGTATCCCCTTGGCTGTGTCCAAAATCACCGCCAGAAAACCTGACTTACGACCTCTGGCTCGGAAGACATTGGCTGCCCCGGGATTACCGTCTCCATAATCTCTTATGTCTTTACCTAAGACCCACCGACCAATCCACACCGAAAATGGACAGGCACCCAGCCCAAAAGCGGACAAGACTGATAGCGTGAAATAGGATACTTCCACTATACTGATAATCCTAGCTGGTTTTGTGGTGATACCTAGAGTGTCTTGGCATTAGGATAAACCATCGCTTTGTTGTCGTCAAGAGCGTGCTAACGCCGAGTGTAGGAATACCGTTCCCTCCTTCGGAAGAAGTAGCCGGCTACTAAGCCGAGAACTAGACCGCCAAGGTGAGCCTGCCAGGCTACATTTGGGAAAAAGGAGAGTATAATGAAACCACCAATAACCGCCACCCAGAGGGGAAGCGGGGCTGGTATGGGAATAACAAACACTCTCAATCTTGGTCTCATCACCGCGAGTACTCCCCCCAGGGCAAAGATGGCTCCTGAGGCACCTATAGCTATGGAATATGGTGATGGTGCTAGAAGGAGATAGAGAATGTTCCCCAATATGCCTCCGCAGAAGTAAACTATGAGGAATTTTTTCGCCCCAAGCAATGTGCACAGGTAGCTTCCGAAGAAGTAAAGAGTTAACATGTTGGCTAAAATGTGCCATATACTGGCGTGGATAAAGAGGTTGGTCACTATGGTCCACGGCCAGTCCCAAAAGCTTGCTGGCGCTAAGCCAAGACGCAGGATAAGGTCTTGCTCTATAAGGGTGGCAATGAATAGTAGCAGGTTTATAGCTATAAGAAGCCATAGGGCGGTTAACTTGGAACCTCGATATGCCATTACCTTGCTATCGCTGATGCTTGGGGGGATTTAGACCAGTCTATTATCGCATAAAATAGCCCTGAATGGCTAGTCTTAGGCGTTGACTTATGCCTTCTTTATCCCTTTGAGGCTAATTTTATCGTCTGATGTTGACAAAAGGCACATAAATGGCATATTATATGGCTAAATGGCAAGTAAACTCCAATGCCAAAGTGCCACGATGCCAAAGTGCCCTAACTGTGGTCGGGAGACTGAGAAAATCAAGGAACTAGCTTGCCAGTGGTGTGGTTACCCCCTAATAACGAGGGATTATCACTGGGGAGCTATAATTTACCTGCTAGCTATCACCATAGCCGAGACGGTTACCGTTTTCTTTGCCCCTCTATGGGGGATAATTAGCCACATTATCCTATTAGTTGCCTTAATATTGCACTCAGCTTTAGCCAGTGAGCATCGCTATCAGCAGCTAGTCCTGTCTCTGGCTCTGGTTCCTTTAGTGCGAATAATGAGCCTATCTATGCCCCTGTCTGGTATTCCCCAGATTTGGTGGTATCCTATCATCTATACTCCGCTATTAGCAGCAGCAATAGCGGTAATTCGCTTCACGGGCTATAGGGCAGCAGATGTTGGGCTTACTGTCAGGTTGCTCCCGGTCCAGCTAGTAGTAGCTTTGACGGGGGTTTTGTTTGGGGTGGTGGAATACTTTATCTTGGGCCCAGAGGCTATAGCGACTGAATTTACCTGGCAGGAGATATGGCTGCCGGCGTTATTATTCCTGCTATGCACTGGATTTGTGGAGGAGTTCATCTTTCGTGGGGTGCTCCAGCGAACGGCACTGGGGGCATTTGGAGGCTGGGGGATAGTCTATGTCAGCCTACTATTTGCTATCTTGCACATGGGCTTCCTCTCCTGGATTGATGTTGCCTTTGTTTTTGTTGTTGCCCTGTTCTTTGGCTGGGTGGTAAAAGAAACAGGGTCACTGCTTGGAGTGACCCTGGCTCATGGCATAACTAATATAGTGTTATATCTGGTACTTCCCTTCTTCCTCTAGGCTAGCACCTCGGCAATTTTTACCCCAACCACGACAGCAAATGCTATCAACAGTGGGATAATACCTACGCTGAGATATCGGCTAAGACGCGTGGATGTGCTGCTTCCAACCGAGCTAGCCAACTCTTTAGTAGATAAAAAGAGTATCAAAGTAACCACAGCAGCAATACTTATCGTGGCAGTCAAACCTAGGGCTGCTATAGTGGTGATAGTGGTAATAGTAGTAACGGTAACAGTAGAAATCAAGTTATACCTCCTATCTCTGCAGCTTACATCAAGAAGTATAGCATAAAGTACCAGTGTTGTCAATAGTCCATTTAGGGGACAACCTGTACCTTCTAACCCGTGACTTACGCTTGTTTTTCTATCTTAATGTCCAGTCTCTTGTCAATTTATCTTAGCACAATTGAGGACATTTGTCAATAGATCTGCTTCCTTCTTGGCATTAAGAAGCCTTATTGATGCCACTATCAAACGGGGGAAGATGTTTAGAGGTTTATTATTTCTCCTCTAATCTGTTTGCCGACGGTTAAGATGCCAAAGGAATTTCTTGCCTGACCCGGGTTAAAGAAAAGGATACCCTTCTTTACCTCGTTCTGGGAATAGTGGGAATGACCATAAACAATAACATCAACGTCCTCAAACATCTTCCCTACCCTATCATCTATGCCATAGGGGCTGCCCCAGCCATGAATAATCCCAATTCTCCTCCCCTCTATTACCAGTAACTCCTTTTCCGGGAGAATCCGCTTGAGCTCGTCTGAATCCATGTTACCCTGCACTGCTTTTACCTCCCCCAGCCGCCTCAACCCACTAAGCACATCTTTAGTCACGAAATCTCCAGCATGGATTATCAGGTCTACCTCAGCCAAGGCAAGCAGTATCTGGTCAGGAACTTGAGTAAAGGAAGTGGCATGGGTATCAGCGACTACTCCTAATTTCATACTACTTCCTCAAGAGCAGCGGCATAAGCTTCATAGGTTACGGAGTCAAAGAGCACGAATACCACTTCTTTAAGCGAGGTGACCTGCTCTGTGAGAAATGAAGCCACTGCTTTAATTGCCACCCTTGCTGCCTTGGCCACCGGGTAGCCATAAGCACCAGTGCTGATTGAGGGGAAGGAGAGGCTGGTTAGATTATGTTTGACTGCCAGTTTGAGGCTCTCTCGGTAAGCACTTTCCAATAGCTCAGCTTCACCCTTATTTCCGCCGTGCCAGATAGGACCAACGGTATGAATCACATGTTTTGTCGGCAAATTCCCTCCGGTGGTGATAACAGCCTTGCCTGCGGGCAAACGTCCTTTCTTAGCTACAATTTGCTTACACTCCTCCAGGATAGCTGGACCTCCAGCTCGATGAATGGCGCCATCAACACCTCCTCCACCCATTAGCCCTGGGTTGGCGGCATTAACTATGGCATCCGTAGTCTGTCTGATAATATCTCCCTGGATAATGGCTAACCTTGTTTGATTAACCATCACTTCTCTGGCTTGTCTCTCCATCTCTTCACCTCTTATATTTCAATTTATAATTATAATAGTGGGCATGGGGAAGAGTCCAGACAGGTTTTGAGCCAAGTTGCACTGAAGCTTGGGATTTGTTAAACTGACTTAAACGAACGGGCCGTTAGCTCAGTTGGCAGAGCACCTGACTTTTAATCAGGTGGTCGCAGGTTCGAGACCTGCACGGCTCACCAGAGCTTATTCTGAATCTGAAACCGCTCAAAATGAGCGGTTTCTCCATTTTGCCGGCAGATTTCGACACCCAGACTCATCATCACCCTGGGGTCACATCAGGCTCACAAATACATCAATGCTAGGTCACTCATTTTTGACCTGGTAAAGGAAGGGAGCCTAAAAGTGATATAGAGGAAGCTTGGATTGTTTAGCCACATACATAGAAATAATTCCTCCTTTTACGGTTGTAGACCATATACTCTGTTCTAATCCTGTGCTTTCATGCAGAGGGCTGAAATGAAGTTATGTGTTGTCTTTCCGGCTAGAAATGAGGCCAAGACTATAGCCCAGTGTGTTGAAATCGCCCGGAAAAGTAAATATGAGCCGGAGATACTGGTGGTCGACGGTAACTCATCGGATAAAACTAAGGCAGAGGCTAAGAGTGCTGGTGCCATAGTGATAAAGCAGAGCCGAGGTATCTTCCCAGCTAAAGGTGTAGCCATAAAAGACGGGCTGAAGGAGGCCTTTAGCCGAGGGGCAGATTACATCACGTTTCTTGATGCCGATATTGTCAATCTGACGCCGGAATGGGTCGACCTGCTAGCCGAGCCCGTGATTGAAAAAGCCTGTGATATGTCCCGGGGTTATTACCGCAGAGCCGAATATGACGGTGCTGTTACCAAGCTGGTGGCCAAGCCGCTGGCCTGGGTCTTCTTCCCTGAGATTGCTTATTTTGAACAGCCTCTTTCTGGCGAAATATGTGGCACTGCTGAACTCTTCAAGGACCTGTTTAAGAGCCGAGACTGGCCTGATGGCTGGGGTATAGATATCTGGTTGTTAATAGAAGCTGCCATGAAGAACTACGATATTGTTGAGGTATATTTGGGAACCAAAGTACACACCTCCAGGCAGGATTACCAGAGAGATGTAATCAGACTGTCTAAGATGGCAGAACAGGTATCACTGACCACTTTCCAAGAAGCGATAAAATACAAACGAGTAGAGAATCTAAAAACGCTGCGCTTGTAGCCGCTCAAATCCCCCTTATTAAATAAGTCTTACTGGACGAAAAGCCCCGGTTATTAAAAATGAAATACAGCAAGATTGTCTGCACCCCAAGCTAGTTGGATGAGCCGTTGGAGAAGGATGAATTTGAATAAAGATTCCTTGAAGCAGGGCCTTTAACGATGTTATAATGATATATTAGTCTGCGAGGGGGGGTGGTGCTTGCGATGGGAGGAGAAAATGCTCACCCTGTTCTGGAAAGGT
>CAZHLO010000002.1:0-20700 GCA_964533385.1 uncultured Dehalococcoidales bacterium
TCTCTTCGCTGGAATAGGTTTGCTGAGAAAGCTTTTGCCCTAAAACCAATATGCCAGATAGTTGATCCGGGGCAGCGGAGATTGGGATAAAAAGCTTTGCCCCTATTTGTTCAAGGTTAATCCTTTCTCTGAGCGACAGGCTCTGCAATTGAGGAACAATATTAAACTCTTCAGAGGATAGGATATGCTGTTGAAGCTTTAACCACTTGATGAGAAGACTACTGTTCTTCAGGACAACTCCAGAAGGAAGGCTACCCAAACCGGTAGAAGATGCTATAACAAAACCGTTGTCGTTTCCAGACGGTAATAAAAGGCATACACTCGATGTATGCAATGCACCGCTAACTAACTGAGTCAAGGTAGAGCTTAACTCCTTAAGGTTCGCAACACTTTGAGCCTCCCGGCTGAATTGCTCCAGTGCCTTAAGGTAATTATATCTATCTCGGTAAAACAGCCTATCCACAAAGTTCTGTGCCCAGCTGTATAGTGGCCGCAGAACAATAGCTAGCAGTAAGATGATGATAGGATGTATCCACCATGGTTCCAACTGTGGTTCAAAAATGTAATGCAGAGAATATAATATCGCTATATAAGGAATAGCTATAAAGACACTTACTAGGAGGTAGGCTAGACTTTTCCGAGCAATGATGCGGATATCCAGGAGGTTGTATTTGAAGATAGCAACACTGGTGAGGAGGCAGAAGGCTATGCCACCAAAGATGCTGGTGGGGTAAACGGTAGGAAAGAGCTCAAATATAGCCCCGATAATAGGCAAGGCCATAGCTATTATTATGTAGAGCAGGCGATTCCTCTCCTCAGCTAGATACGAGTTCCGGTAGCCTTTGATTAGGTTATAAATAGCCATGATGGATAGAAAATAGAAGAAAGCAAAGAAGGGTATCATGGCCGGACCGATGATGGGAGCATAACCATAAGGGTATATTTCCATACGCTGTATAAGGAAACTGGTTGGTATGAGGGCTGCAACCACGACTAGAAGTAGGTAGCCAGTGAGGAGTAAAACCCTTCCTTTTTTGATGTCGGTCAGGCTCAAGGAGAAGTGATAATAGAACAATGACATCGCAAAGCCTATCGGTATCATTGCTCTGTCCCAGCGCAACGCCTGCTCCACATCCGGGCTAGCTCGCATGGCGAAGATGAAGAGTGCCCAGAGAATTGTGCTGAGGATAAGGAGAGAAAATATACGGTAGACAGTTGTTTGCCGCCTTCCTTTCAGCAGCACGACTATAAGCAATACGGTACCGATGCCCGCGATAGCTAGTGGTGGCAACAAGTAGCTGATGTTCATGGCTCTTCGTCTCCAAGCTGACTCAACTGTAGGAGTCTCTGAATGACGTGCTCTGAGGCATTCATGTGAGGTGGCTTCAGGTGAGCTAAGTCAACCCCCTCCTTCTGTTTCTCCTGGTAGAAACGCTGGAAGGTCCCTGGCGAAAGAAGGATTACCCTCACCGGATGGTGCTGGAGCCACGCATCTATGTCCCTGTAATCCACATCGATGATTTGGAGCTGGCGGTCAATCATCTGCTCCATCTCTTTGGGATCCCGTTTCTCCTTCAGCTCCAGATAGAGGCAGAGGTGTGTCTGGCTCTGGGCGTACTCTTTACAAGCTGTCCAGTCCTCGTATTTGATCCCAGTATTGGCAATCGCCTGCCATACCGTTTTCTCATCCAGTCGGGCCAAGCCGGCGAGGTCGATGAAGTCGTCGGCACGGGACTTAAAGAATATCTGGGGCAGATTGACACCCGTCTTCTCATCCCTCAGGGAGACAATTTTGATAAGGTCACCCGGTCTATACCTCAGGAAGGGCATCCCATAGAAATTGGTGATAACAACTTCGTAGCACTCCCCCTCCTTGACCTCATCCAGAAGAACAGTAGAGGGGTGGTATTCCTTATCTTCCCTGTTTTTGACCCATTCCGCCTCAGGGATGAACTCCAGAAAGGAGGAGGAAGGCACAAAGGTCATCCACTCTTTGCTCCAGCTCTGCATAGCGACAATGCCAGACTCCGTAATCGCGTATACTTCCCAGGGCTTTATTCCCCAGTAGTGAGCCACCTGGTCCTGGTATATGGCAGTGTCAGTTCCGGAGCAGATGGCACCCTTTATAGGCCACAGGTCCTTGGGTAACATAGCCCGCCGCTCTAATTTGCTACGTAACAAAGCCCTGCCCAGGCGAAAAAGTACTGCCGGGTCTAACATAGATATGGAGAATTTTATCCCGGCTGATTGTTCAGTGAACCTCTCCCCGATCTTGACGAGAACACTGCTAATCGAGCCTACAATGTCTACTCCCTGATGCAAGGCAAGCCTGAAGCTTTCCTCGATCCTCTTCCGGAAATCCATATTTTCAGCCACATCCAGAGGCGGCAGAGGGCGAAGCCCCAACTGTTGGCATATACCAATGGACAAGAACCCCGACGCATAAGGCCTGGGAGCGACGGTATAAACAAGCTTCTCTCCTCCCTTGAGATTAATCTCGTTCTTCCTTGTAGCACAAGCGAGGATGAACCCGCCCACCATGGTATCAACCAACCTTCTGTAATGGCGTTCAGTATAGGGCACCCACTTGAAATCCCCCCTTTGGCCTGCGGTGTGACACCAGAAGACGGGTTTTTCAGCAAGAACATCGTCCCGTTTCTTGCTGAGATAAGGTTTGTAAACTTCATAGGTAGTCAAGGGAACTAAGCGGCGAAATTCCTCCACACTAGTGGGTCTATTTCCCTTCATAATCTCCTTACCTAGCTTGGAATCGGCCACCAGTTCTATCTCCTCCATCAAAAGACACTCCTGAATTTCCATAAACTCATCAATAGATAAGTCAAGAAAGCCACAATATCTTTGCCACAGCTCAGCTTCAGTTAAATCCCGGAAATATTCATCCTCAGAAAGCATTTGACTGTCCTCCTCAAGTTACTTCTCGCCGTAAACTATGAAATCTTGATATACTGTATCCTCCTCTATCTGACAATCTCCAGTCGTCGATTGGGCCAGCATGACCTCCAATTCGCTACGTGAATAAGATCTACGTTTTGGCCGAAAAAGAAGGGGCAGGTAAACAATGCCCACCAGCATTTGTGCCAATGATTTCAAGAGGGCTCTGACACGATGCTTTCCTGAATTACCATGACGAAGGCTATCGCTTAATAGATTAACTGCCAGCCTTAGACCTTCCTTATCCGAGGGATAGGTTATTACGAATTGCCCGCCATCCTTGAGCACCCGAAAAATTTCACCAGTGACCTTCTCATTTTCTTGAACAAAATCCATGAGATGAATACACAGCACCTTGTCAAAGCTTCCCGCTGGAAATCGCAAATGTCGGGCATCCATGAGAAGCAACTGGATTTCTTTACGAAGTGCCAATACTTTCCTAGATGCCCTGTTCAGTGCAGCATGAGAATAATCTATTCCCACAATATCTGCATTCCTATTTCTCCTAAAGATATGCAAGATTTCATTCCCGGTACCAACACCTACGCATAGGATCCTGTCTCTGTCCTTGAGATCCAGTTTACCAACACACCTCTTTTGCAAGTGGTGATAACGACTGAGTTGGCCGGTGGTAAAGTCGTAAACCGGGTTGTACACATAGTTGAAATAGGCCAGCATCAACTTCTGAGTAGTGTTCATACTATCCAAACCACCATAACTACTGCATAAAACTTGCTAAGATTATTAACTGGTAGCTCGCAGAAAAAATTGACAGCGGCAATAATGTCTGACTCGCTGAAAAGCTTATTCATAACCCCAAAAGGACCCTGAGCTAAAGCCCATGCCATCATACCACTATTATAGCACGTATCGTAAGCGAGGCAGTATCAAGCTAAAAACCTGCCCTAATTCAGAAGTAAAGTTTAGGAGGCGACAAGATGCAAGGGGTAACAATAAGCCATCTAGTGCAATTTGCACTTTTGAGGAGACCACGGGAAAGTTAAAGAACTTTTAATTTATATTTGCCCTACCCTAATAAATCTGGTTTGAGTTCTATAAGTGGTGTGAGAAATCGCTGCCATTTTACGTTGACAACTCATTTCTCACACCCCTACAATTAGATCGGGAGAAAGTGGCAGCGTGGTTATTGTGACTGGGGCAACCGGACATATCGGCAACGTTCTTGTCCGCGAACTGCTTTCTAGAGGTGTAGTTGTACGCGCCCTGGTTTTACCTGACGACGACAAACGCCCGCTCGCTGGCTTAGATGTAGAAACTATCCACGGCGACGTTACCGAGCCCGTAAGCCTCAAATCTGCATTCGCGGGGGCTGAGCTCGTTTTTCACCTTGCTGGTATCGTCACCATTATGCCTGGTATGGCGAGCGTGCTGGAGCGAGTAAACGTGGGAGGCATGCGCAATGTCATCGTTGCCTGTCGCGCCACAGGTGTCCGCCGACTTGTTTATACTAGTTCCATCCACGCCATCGCTGAACCACCTCATGGCACGGTTATTGACGAGTCACAGCCCTTCGACCCTGACCGAGTCCTAGGCGACTACGCTAGGAGCAAGGCCCGTGCCACACTCCTTCTCCTCGACGAATTGCATAAGGGAGGTCTTGATGCTGTCATTTGCTGCCCGACAGGAGTTATCGGTCCCTGGGATTATGGCATCTCGAACATTGGGCAGCTCATACTTGATTTCGCAAGCGGGCATCTGAAGTCCTACGTAAGTGGTGCTTACGATTTCGTGGATGTGCGTGATGTCGCTCGCGGCCTCATTCTTGCTGCTGATAAGGGGCAATCGGGTCGACACTACATTTTCTCCGGTGCACAGGTGCAAGTTCTAGAACTGATGAAGGAGCTGGAACGGAATATCGGTTATCCTGCTCCAACCTACCGGATACCGACGGTGATAGCCCGCACTGCCGGGATACTTGCGAGTGTCTACTACCGCCTACTTCGGCGTAAGCCCGTGTTCACCGCTTACTCCATCGACGTACTGCGGAGCAACTCACTGGTGAGCTCAGCACGAGCTCGTGAGGAACTCGGCTTCACCTCAAGGCCATGGCAGGAGTCCATCCGTGATCATGTAGAGTGGTTCCGTACTGAGGGTATACTTCCTACACGGCGCTAATTTTTTAAAGTTCTTTGGAATTCCCACTATCCCGTCTCCAAAAACGAGTTTATCATTACTGTTAGACTGGCAATCGAAAAAATGAGCATTTTAGCGGTAAGTTAACCTGCACTCTTGCACAAAACATCTTTTTGTTCAACTTGGAAAAGATGCATCAAAAATTGACACAATCTATGTATCTTTCTAACCCACAATACCCAACCTCATACATGTGATAAATCTTCGCTGCGCACTCTCGTTTATTAAAAGGCATGATAAGGCATTTCTGACAAGGCATGATAAGGCATTTTGACAAGGCATAATAAGACATCTTTGACAAGGCATGATTAAGGCGTATGTATTAATAACTTATGATGTCATTTTTAATAACAAGACCTTCTATCACAATTATAGCTTTTATCAGTAGTTCTTCATTAGTAAGCTACTCCGGCAGATCTCATGATAAAGGCGCTTTATAGAACCGCAGGCTATCACGAAACGTCACCGACCTAGTATACCTCTGCACCATCTCCAAGCTCTCCCACCGCCCTAAGTCTTTGATGGTCATCACATCAAGCCCGGCTTCCCTGAGCAGGCAGGCAAAAGTGCGACGAAATGTATGAGGATTACAGGGAAGCCCAGTATAAGACCTCAACCGCCTGAGCATGGAGATAATGCCCCACTTGTTAAGGCCCCAAATATTAACGCCATCCAGCTGATACTCACTCAGCCAACTTCTGAGATACTTCTGCGTGGTCGTACCCAATGGTGCCAACGCTTCTTTCCGTCCCTTTCCCATGATTTTTATCGTGCCCGTCTCCCAGTCTATATCCTGGGGCTTAATATTGGCTAGCTCGCTAAGGCGTAGCCCACTCTCGGTAAACATGGCGATAATGGCTCTATCGCGGGTATCCTCCGCCAAATCAATAAGTTTAGATACCTGCTCCCGGGTTAGGCTTGGCAATATCAGCCTGTCGAGCTTCGGTGCCTTAAGTAGCTTCATAGGACTGGGTAGGTTGAAGATCTCCTCTCGCCAGTTGTAAAATGTCTTGATGGCCCGGTAATAGGCATGGCGGTTGCCGTGGTTCTTAAACTTAAGTAAAAATAGCTCAATATCCTGCCTCTGGGCCCTGTCGATGTTAATCTCGGATAAGAACCTGCCCAACTTTGTGCGATAGAATTGCGCTGTCCCTGGGGACACTCCCATCGCCTCCCTAGACCGGAGAAAGAGAGGTAAATAATCGCATATGGTGCTGGTGCCCCGGCTGTAACTAGCCAAGGCTTCGACGAGTCTTTCTGAGGGTGGGCGGCTTCCGTGTTTTACCTGGGAGATATAGGCTTTACTTAATTTGCTTAACTCGGAAATTTTGGTTACGCTCAATTTGTTAAGCAATTGTAGCGGATTCTGGGTCTCATAAGCCTTTGGTCGTGGGTTCAAATCCCTCCGCTGCCACTTATTTTTAAGCGTAATTCTCGTCCCCGCCGACGCTATGATTTTGCAATAACATCTCCTTTGACAATCGGCATACACAGCTGCTTTTGTAACCTGCCTGTAGTTGATTGAACAATCCGCATATTGTTTAATCAATATCAAGCTTGACAGAATCAGCTCAACTACTAAATTAACCTTGACCAAATTGCACCATTGTTACTGAAGATGTACAATCCAAAGTAAGGTTTAATGAATTATGGTGGAGTGTCACTATCAATGAACAGACATAATGATACCGAAAAAATCAAAGGTTATTGTGCCATATGTTCAAGTTGGTGTCCGACTGTTGCTCACATTAGAAGCGGGATATTTGTTGGAGTCAGTCCTGATAAGGAACATCCCCTTGCCTGTGACCTCTGCCCCAAGGGATTTGCCGCTCCTGAATTGGTCTATAACAAACAGCGGTTACAATATCCAATGAAAAGGACAAACCCTAAAGGCG
This sequence comes from uncultured Dehalococcoidales bacterium, assembly GCA_964533385.1. Classification (GTDB taxonomy): domain Bacteria; phylum Chloroflexota; class Dehalococcoidia; order Dehalococcoidales; family BS750m-G39; genus CAZHLO01. The sequence goes on from CAZHLO010000002.1 coordinate 7,002, forward strand.
CTGCTGACCCGGGGTGGCAGCGGATAAGCTGGGACGAAGCCCTAGATACTATAGCTACAAAGCTGAATGAAATAAAGGGGAAATTTGGACCTGAGGCAGTCGCTTTCACTCGTGCCGGACCGGGTGGTTCTCCAATGGCAGAATTGGCACCGTGGGTAGTTAGACTGGCTCATGCTTTTGGCAGCCCTAATAATATAGGCACCACCAATATATGCCAGTGGCATAGAGATAATGGCTCAGCATATACGTATGCCAGACCAGGAATCATGGGGGCTGCAGGAAGAGCTGAATTTGAACGAGCGGCTTGTATCTTGATATGGGGCAACAATGTTCATGCCACCCGCTCGTCTCTTCTTCCACTGATAAAACGAGGTTTAAAACATGGAGCCAAGCTCATTGTTATCGATCCCAGGAAGATAGAGATAGCAGCCATGGCAGACCTCTGGCTCCAAATACACCCGGGTACAGACGGAGCACTAGCCTTGAGCATGATAAACACAATTATAGAGGAAAGACTATATGACTATGACTTCGTTAGAGATTGGACCACAGCACCATTCTTGGTAAAAAGCACTACTGGGGAATTCCTCAGGGCCCATGAGCTAACGGCTAGCGGTGATCCTTTAAGCTATGTGATAGTGGATTCTGTTAGCAAGGGACTTAAGGCACATCTACCCGGCACAAAATTACCTGCTGAGCCAATCCTTGTTGGCTCCTTTACCCTGAGAACGATCGGTGGCGAGGAAGTTGAGTGCAAGACAGTTTTTAAGCTATTGCAGGAATCGGTCTCCGAATATCAGCCGAATGCAGTCGAAACACCGACCGGTATACCCGAGGGAAAAATCAGGGAGGCAGCAAGAATGTTTGCCACTATTAAACCGGCATGCTGGTATTCATGGAACGGCATTGAACAAACAACCAATGCCAGCCAAACAAATCGAGCCATATGCATCCTATATGCTCTAACCGGTAATTATGATATGCCTGGAGGTAATATCATACCCCCCAGAATTCCTATGAATTCAATTGACGGTCACGAATTCTTAACTACTGAGATAGATGAAAAGCGCCTCGGTTTCAAGCAACGCCCCTTAGGGCCATCAGGGAGACTAATGGCGATGACTACACAGGGCTATGAAGTCTACCAAGCTATATTAACCGGCAAGCCTTACCCTGTTAGAGCTCTGCTTGGTTTCGGTGGAAACTTAGTTACTTCTAATATTCCTGGCCTGATTGGCAAGTCAGCCCTTAGCCAGCTAGACTTCCATGCTCAGGCGGAGCTTTTCATGACTCCCACTGCCGAACTGGCAGACATTGTCGTGCCGGCGGCCAGTTCGTGGGAAAGCTGGCATATCGGAGTTAACCTCGATTCTCTTTCAGAAAAAGCCTTTATCCAGATGCGACCAGCTGTAGTGCTACCTCAATATGAATCCTGGCCTGATATGAAAATCATATTCAGATTGGCTAAAAGATTGGGATTAGGAGATAAGTTCTGGGACGGAAACGCAGAAGCCGCCTTTGACTACCAGTTTGCTCCTTTAAACATTACGGTTGAGCAGATAAGGGGAACTCCAGGTGGTATCACCATTAATTTGCCCATGCAATACCAGAAGTACAACAATAAAGATGATGCTGGTAATTTCGTAGGCTTTCCTACTCCTTCTAAAAGGGTGGAGATATATTCTACAACTTTTAAGGCACACGGTTATGAACCACTGCCAACTTGGAAAGAGCCAGCCATTTTGAAGAGAGCAGATATAGCGCAAAAGTATCCGCTCATTCTCACCAGCAGCAAGATTGTAGAGTATTGTCATTCGCAACATCGAGCGCTGCCTTCGTTGAGAAAGAAGGTCCCTCACCCATTCTTAGAGATAAACGTCACAAAAGCATCAGAACTTGGCTTAAAAAAAGGGGACTGGGTAATAGTTGAAACACCCTACGGGAGCATCACCTTACAAGCTAAACTGACCGATGGAATCCCATATAATGTTGTCTGTACCCAGAGTGGTTGGTGGCAATCATGTCCGGAATTAAATCTTCCTGGCTATGACCCGTATTCCTCAGAGGGAGCCAATGTAATACTACTGTACAGTGCTGAGAATATGGACCCTCTCAGTGGTTGCTTACTAATAAAGGGACACCCCTGTGATATCAGGAAGGCACCGAGGTAGGACGGCCTAGCATACCGCTACCACCAGATGTTGAAAGCAGGTGTAAAGTCCTGCTATTGCATGACTAATCATAGATAAGCTGAGTAAACAAAAAGCCAAATCGTTCAATAGGCATACCAAACAAGCTATGGTGCAATCTCTGATGAGGTAAGGTTTAAAAGATTGAAGCTGCTTAAAACTGCCTCCCCTAAAGTATACAATATCTGCCTGCTAGTCAAGATATAGTGAGCGCCGTGATATTAGGTATATAATGCAGTCGGTAGTTAATGGTTTGTGTTGCCAAATGGAGATAATTAACCAAAGATTATACGCCAGAGTTGACTGTAAATGCCAGCATTGCGGCCGCGAATCTCCACTCATTTCCCAAGCCCTGGGGCTATGCCTGGACTGCATTAGAAGGGATTTCGACCGGATTTTTCCTCTTATTGAGCAGGCTCACTATAACGCTAGGAGCCGGTTTGGTCTCCCAGGGCAGCCACCAAGAGCAAAAGGGGGAGCCAAATGCCAACTCTGTGCTAATGAATGCTGTATCCCTGCAAATGAGGGGGGTTATTGCGGGCTGCGCACCAACAAGGCAAGCAAGCTTGTCGGCGCCACTGCCAGCAAGGGAAACGTCAGCTGGTATTATGATGCCCTGCCGACCAACTGTGTCGCTGACTGGGTCTGTCCTGGTGGAACCGGGGTTGGTTATCCACGGTTTGCTTATTCTCAAGGGGCTGAGCATGGCTATAAAAACCTAGCCGTCTTTTATCAAGCCTGCTCCTTTGATTGTCTCTTCTGCCAAAACTGGCGCTATCGTTATGCAGCGACTCAGCCGAGCAAGGTTGATGCCCTGGAGTTAGCCAAGGCAGTTGATGACCGAACCAGTTGTATCTGTTATTTCGGTGGCGACCCGTCACCACAATTGCCCCATGCCCTTCGTGCCTCCCGGTTGGCTCTAGAAAGAAACAGGGGCAGGATTCTTCGCATCTGTTGGGAGACCAATGGCTCAATGCATCCAGCACTATTAAGGCAGGCGGCTGAGCTGTCTCTAAATTCCGGTGGCTGTATCAAATTCGACCTCAAGGCTTGGAGCGAGGAGCTACATGTTGCCCTCTGCGGGGTAAGCAATAAAAGAACGCTGGGTAACTTCAAGCGGCTAGCTCAGTATGTTGAGGAAAGACCCTCGCCTCCCTTTTTAATTGCCAGCACCCTGCTTATCCCCGGATACATAGATAAGGAGGAAATATCTCGTATTGCTGCCTTTATATCCTCCTTCAGTCCGGACATTCCCTATGCCCTCCTCGCCTTCCATCCCCAGTTTATGATGAATGATTTGCCCCCTACCTCCAGACAGCACGCCGAGGAATGCCTTAAAGCTGCAAGAGCGCAAGGATTAACAAATGTGAGGTTAGGCAATATTCACCTGCTTAATGATTACTACTAGTGCTTCCTCATCCACCTGGTTCTTCTCTCTTCATCAAGCGGTCAAAGGTCAGGGCGTCGTGATGCATATTGAGGTTATTAAACAGGATGTAGCTTTCTCTGTTCGCTATCTTATCTTTCAGGTATTCGAGTTCTTCTTGTGAATAGTTATGCCGGTAGTGGGGCCCGCCATGCAGGCGGAAATAACGAGGTTCTCCATACAATGACTCCTTCTCCATAGGGTCAACGCAATGGACAAGCCCCAGCTCCGAGCACAGGGCTTTGATGGTCGGTTGGCTCCATCCACCTCTCGGCTCCCAGACAAAGAGAAATCCAGAATCTTTCGCCGAGTTGAAGAACCGCCTTATATTGGCGATGTTTCCCGGGGTCTCTTTATAGCTTGGTGGGCACTGAAAGAGGATGACCTTAGCCCCCAAGGCTTGGGCAAATCTCCTTATCTCCTCCCAAGCCTGATTTACCTCATCACTGGGTCTAAAAAAGCCGTAGTGGTCCTCAGCGCCTGACGGAACCTTGATACCTGCCTTACGATAGGTTGGACTGGCTGGCGGATGGGTTATTAACTGCCAGGCCTTCAAGGTAAATTCAAAGTCAGCTGGAGCTTCCTGACGCCACCTCTGAGCAGTCTCCAGCCTGGGCATCTTATAGAAGGTCTGCTGAACCTCCACCAGTTTGAACTCGCTGAAATAATCTTTCCTGCCGACGGCAAAACCGCAGCAGCCCACCTTAACCCTGGGTAACCCCTTGTCAACTGTCATTATCTTTACCTTGTATTCAGAATGTCTGTCTAAACCTTTCTACCGACTTTCCTCTGACAAATGGAGCAGAAGTCCCAGCCCTTAAAATCAGTGTCACGCAGGCTATTGGAAAAATGCATCACACAGGCAGGATTAGGACAATGCTTCAGTCCATAGGTGTGCCCCAGCTCGTGGACTGCCTCCTTAAGCGCCCGCTCCCGAAAGAGGTTTTCATTCTTGGGAAGCCCATAGAACTCCTGTCTCAGGCGCTGTAATGAGATGAGTGCTCTCTTCCCAGTAATGTCTGCCTCCCCAAAGACAAAATTAAGTCCCGGAGCAAAGATATCCACGTCAACCACCCCGAGAACTCTACTACCCAAGCCGGGTGCGGGCAGCTCAGCAAGCAGCATAGTAGCAAGATATTGGCCACGACGTTGATCCCAGCTCTCCCACGGTAGTTCAATGCCATCTCCTACCCATGTCCTTTGACCAAAGGCTTCAGTCAAAGATTTCCCCAGGGTTTCCAGAGAACTCTTATTTACCCCGCCAATAGGAACCAGTGTAATCATTTTCGATATTACCAACCACTCAAATATAACAAATATAAACAGTCATCTGTATCCTAGTTCAGGTAGCCCCTGCCTCTTGGCACTCTTCCCTAACCGGGCAGCTAAAGCATCGCCTGCGCTTGCAAAATTCCAAGCTTAATCTCACCAAAGCAGACTCCACAGCGGGGAGTCCCAGCTCCTCCTCGCCAAGTCCAAGCCTGAAGGCAACTTCCCTGGCCAGAGGGGAAAGCTGGGGTCTCGCCTTTTTCCAGACCGTTTTTAGCTCCCTTAGAAAAATGTTCACCGTGGTTGGCCCCACGCCTTTGAATTCAAGCAGCTTCTTCTCCAGGTCCTTGCTATCCCTTGACTGAGCGTATAAGCCTTCCAATGAGCCGTATTTCTCCTTTAAGCTAGATATTATCTCAAGCAGGTTTGATGCGGTGGAGAAGTCGTAGCGAACATAGCCACCGGAGTCCAATACCTCCACCAGTTTATCCCAGCCAGCCTCTATGATGCTCTCAGGTGTTATAATCCCCTCTTTTTCAAACTCCCTGTAAGTCCTTTTGGCTACTTCAGAGGAAATCCTCTTTGCAAAAAGGATAGAAGCCAGAAACCACTTGAATCTGTCCTCTTCTGTTTTTAAGTCTAGGCCTAGCTCCTGAGAATAGGTTATCAACCTCAAGACCTTTTCAGTCACATCCCTCATCGCTCTGCTCCTTTGCAGCACGAATAGCCTATCCCCCCTCTACGAACTCCTTCAGCCTATCAACTGCTGGAGGCAACACATCTCCTGTTCTTTCCTCAAACCGCAGGTGAGCCAGCCGGTCGAAGGGGGTTTCACCCTTATTAATAATGACTAGCCGAGCTCCAGATTGAAGGGCAACTTTGGGCATATCAGCAGCCGGGGTAACAACCAGACTGGAGCCAGCAACTATGAAAAGGTCACAATGTTGCGAATGCCAATAGGAATCAGCCAGCTCCTTCCGCGGCAGTGATTGACCAAAGTTAACTACGCTAGAAACTAGTTTTCCCCCACAAAGGGGGCAGGCAATTTGGTCATCAAGGTTATCCAGAAGAAATTCACAGTGACTGCACCGCAGCTTGGTAACATTACCATGCAGCTCTGCCAGTAAATCCGGGCGGATTCCTGAACGCAAGTGGAGATTGTCTACATTTTGTGAAATGAGGAAGCTTAACTTGCCGAGTTCCTGTAGCTCAACAATAGCCAAGTGCCCAGCATTAGGCTCCGCTGATGAGAAATCTCGTGGCTTGGTGGGCAGTCCTTTTGCCTGACGTGTCCAGATGCCGTCTGGTCCTCGGAAATCAGGAAGTCCTGATTCCGTACTGATGCCAGCACCGGTGAACACCACCAAGTGTTTTGACTCAAACATCCATTGAGCTAGGGTGTTAATTCGCTTGTCCAAGTCCGATAACACTATAGCCTCCCAGTAAATTAGAGACAGCCACCCGGCAATAATTCCTACAAATCTGTCATCTCCATTTTACGACGGTGACTCCCTCATGGCAACGTGTAAGACAGCCTTTGGTCGTGGGTTCAAATCCCTCCGCTGCCAGTTATTATTTCAGGGGACTTTAGATAAATTTGCCCTTTTTCAGTGTCTCCCGCAGATAGCCGATAAACTCCTCCGCCTTCTCCCTGGGCGGTTTAGTTGCCAGACTGACGCCAATAAAGAGCGGAACGCAAACGATAAACCCCCATGTCCCTGGCCACCAGCCTAAAGGCTTCCAACCGTTTATCTGGGAAATTATCTGGAGAACAAAGACAACAATGCCACCAACAGTACAACTGACAATTGCCCCGGTGGCTGTTGCCCGCTTCCAGAAAAAGGCACCGAAGATAGTCGGCACCGCCATTAAAAGACCGGCTGAAGCCGCAGCAGAAAGAGAGGCAATCATGAAAGGTAGCCCGGTTTTCCCCGTCGCCCACCAGGCAAAAACAAAGGCAATAATGGTTATAATTGGGATAACCCACTGCCCTATCCTTAGCTCCCTCTTCTCTGAAACTCTGGGGTTGATAAGCCCTTTGTGGATATCGCGAGCCCACACCGAGGACAGGGTCAACACGACGGAATTAATCGTTGTAATGGCTGCCGCCGTGATACCAATCATGACAACCATGGCCACACCCATTGGTATTATAGGCAGAGACAGAAGAGTGGGCGTTGCTAGGTCGGCCTTCTCCAGACCGGGAACCAGCAGAGTGGCACTGAACCCCCACAATACCGATATCATCGTATAGATGAAACCAAAGATAAGGAAACCGCCGAGCGGCTACGATTGCCTAAGGGCTACAATCATCACCCGGGGACCCATATGCACCCCAAGCGCCGGCCCTAGCCTGGCTATCTTTATCTTTTCCCGGTCAAATATGGAACCTATACGCTCAGCCAGATTTTGCGCTTCGTCAAGGGTGGTACTATGCACTACAGCCAAATCCTGAATATCTGCCGCGTCCTTGACAAAGTCAAACAGCTTATCTATACCTTTAGCCCGGGTGCGTACCTGTCCCGCCGGCACCACCTCCCCATCTTTCAACGACAACATCGGTTTCACATTTAGTATTGAGCCCAGAAGCGCCTTCGCCTTGCCAATGCGCCCACCCAGGAGCAGGTATTTGAGAGTATCAAATAGAGCCAGGAAATGCACCTTAGCGATGGCCTGTTTTGCCGCTTCCACCACCTTGTCCAGACTTTCCCCAGACTTAGCCGCTTGAGCGGCAACTATAGCTAACAAGCCCAGACCCATGGTCACTGCCTGGGAATCAACCACCTCAATAGGGCACTCCGTTTCCATCATTCCCTTGGCCATCAGTGCCGAGTTGCAGGTGCCGCTTAGCTTGCTAGAGATATGTATGGAGACAATACCATCGGCTTTCAGTGACAGTTTTCTGTAGACCTCAAGAAAATCCTGTGGTCCGGGCTGAACGGTAGAGGGATGAACAGGGGCATGCTCCAGCCTCTGGTAAAACTCATCTTCAGTAATGTCTACCCGGTCAAGGTAGACCTCATTGCCAAAACGCACATATATGGGCACTACAGTAATTCCCAGCTCCTTGGCTAGCTGGGGAGGCAGGTCAGCAGTGCTATCGGTAACTATTCTTACTGCCATGACTTCCTCCCTTCACTGGGGTTTGCTGAATTATAATAGACCCCCTACCTGTCTTGTCAATTCCTATTTAGTCTAGGTATGTGATAAAATGCTATCGGGAAGAAATAGCAATGGCAGCCGTTCTATCCCAGCAAGACATCCGCCGGCTACTACAGAAGAAGCCACCTCTAATCGAAGGTTGCATCGATTTAGAACAGCAGTTGCAGCCTAACGGCATTGACCTTACCCTGCGTGAGATAGCTCTACCACAATCACTGGGCAGGATAGCGGCTGAAGACAGCCAGAGGCTGGTGTCTGACCTAGCGCCACTGGTTTTTGACGGGCTGGGGTTTATCGACCTCGTCCCCGGCGCCTATATTATTACCTACAATGAGATTGTCCACCTGCCCAAGAATATTATGGCATTAGCCAGACCCCGCTCGAGCCTGCTTCGCTGTGGTGTCACGGTGGGCACTGCGGTGTGGGATGCTGGCTATTCTGGTCGTTCTCAATCCCTGATGGTGGTCTATAATCCGCAGGGGTTTCGCTTACAGCAGAACGCCAGAATTATCCAGCTTATCTTCCTTCGGCTAACTCAAAAGACGGAGGGCTATAAGGGTGCCTATCAGGGGGAGAATATAGATTGATTTTCAACCTCACCACTCTAGGTTAAGTCAAAACCATACCACTTGGCGACCTTACCTAGCGGTTCCCTGTCTGAGCGCATTTGAGTTATCGGCTCATCCCAGTCAGGATAGCCAATCGCTATCCCCAAAACCAGTAGCTTGGAATCCGGCATCCCCAGCACCCTTCTTATTACCTCAGGATACATCACAGCCTGGGCTTGAGGCACGGTTCCCAGTCCGCGACTCGCCGCCAGGAGCATGATGTTCTCAGCTACTAGCCCGCAATCAAATATGGGCCATACATTTACGCCTTTACCCTGAAAGTAGAAAGAACGGTCAATTAAGATATAAATGACGCAAGGAGCTCCGTAATGTCTCAAACCCTCCAGTAGCCACCATCCTCTCCTCTCTCTGTCTTCTCTTCGTATCCCCTTTATCTCAAATTCCTTACGAGCCAGGGCACGAAAACGGCTCTCATAGGGCTCGGGAAATTCCCGCGGGTAAGAGAGGTCAGGGGTGGGTTCCTCATCCAGCTTTTCCAGGAAGCCTTGACTTATTTCCTCCAGTTTACTGCCGCTCACTATGGCAAACTCCCAGGGCTGAGTATTTGCCCAAGAGGGAGCCCGCAGAGCTAGCTCCATTATCTCTGCCAAAATCGCTTGGGGCACAGGGTCAGCCCTAAAAGCCCTGATGCTCTTCCGGCTATTGATGGCTTCAACGATATCCATATCCGTCCTCCACCTCCAGACTGAGATTCTGATTACTAAACCACAATGTTTAGTGCCGACGGCACCACCCAGAAAGAGGCCGGACTTTCCCCCAGCAATTCGCCATCGGCGTGGATTAACATCGGCTCCGCGGACTGGATAGTGACACGGCTTACCTTTTTCACCTTGACCTTGGGATGGTAAATATGAGTCCCCTTATATACCGTAGGGAACTCCTTGAGCACTTCAAACTTACCCATATCACCAATAATCACCACATCCAGCAAATTATCGCCAAGCTCAGCCTGGGGCGCCACATGCATCCCACCGCCAAGGTAGCTGCCGTTAGCCACCACCACATTCAGCACCCGACCGCGCTCCACTTCATCCCCCACCTCAAGGACAACCGCTTTATTCTTATAACTAAATAGAGCCCTTAGCACCCCGACGACATAAGGGAGAGTGCCACCAAAGAACTTAGGCAGGTGCTCAGTCTTCTCCACCACCGTAGCATCAAAGCCAACGCCGGCGGCATTAACAAAAAAGCGCTGCCAGGTCTGCCCCTTTCTTTGATACTCAACCACACCAACATCAATGGATAACCTCCTGGAACTGGTCAAAACAGAACAAGCGGCAGTATAATTCCGGGGAATACCCACCGAGCGGACAAAATCACTGCCGGTGCCGGTGCTTACTACCCCCAGCACCGTAGTCGAAGCATTGGTGGAACGAAGTATGCCGTTAGCTACCTCGTTCACCGTCCCATCCCCACCCACCGCCACCAGGCATCGATAACCATCACTGGCTGCTGCCCGAGCCAGCTCTATAGCATGTCCCACCCCCTGGGTATACTCAAAGTCAAATGATAGCCCAAGGCGCTCTAGCAGCTTACTGATGATAGGCCACTTGCGGCGTGTGGAATAGGCTCCGGCCACCGGATTAACAATTACCTTGGTACGCAGCATTGCCATTTACTGGACTCGTCTAAAAAATTCTCTCTTCTCAAAGAAGACATGATTGGGGCTAAGCTAACTGCCTCCTTTTGCTTATCCAGATGCTCAAAAGGAAACCCACCACCAGATAGATTACCATTCCCCACGCCGCCATGCCGATAGTCAGTGGTTCAAAATTGGTCAACATCCCATCGAAGTCGCCCATGCCCAAGCCGGACATCAACTCCGTGATGCTCCCGTAAGGCAGGGTAATACTATCTCCTCCGGCCGAGATAAGAAACCAGTAAGGATTACCCGTGAAAGCGAGGGCACTTTCAATAATACTAGAAAGTACCCAGACAAACAGGAGCGTCATTACTGTAGCCCCCATGGAGCCTTTTGATATTGCGCTGAAGAAAAAAGTTAATGAAAGAACCGCAGAGGCATAAAGCAGACACAGCCCGAACGAGGTAAGTATCTCGATGGGCACTTCCTGATAAATCACCAGCAGGGAAATAGCGATAATGATATAGGTAAAAACAATTAGCAGCGCCACCGCGATGAGGCATGCCAGATATTTCCCTATCACCAGTATGGTTCGACTGACTGGATTGGTGAAGAGCATATAGCCGGTCTTACCCTCAAACTCCCCGGCTATAGCATCCCCGGCAAAAAAGATAGCCCCGATGGCCGCCAGGCTCGGACCCACCGTAAGCATTGCCGCCATTACCATCACATTATCCGGATAGCCGTCGCGAAGCACCGGTATCAGTATGAGCACTAGCGCCTCGGCAAGCAATGCTATGCCCAGTATTACGTAAAGGCGCCGTCGGCGCATATGCTTCAGAAACTCATATTTGATGACTACTCTTAACTTTTCAAACTCACTCAACGTAACCTCCTGTCAACTTCAGATATGCCTGTTCCAGCGACTGGTACTTCTTCTCCAGTGCCGCAATGCTATCATAGGCAAGCAGACGCCCGTGGTCGATAATGGCTACCTGATTACATATTTGAGCAACCTCTACCAGTTGATGCGAGGCAAAGAAAACCGTCTTTTCCTTGCCCACTCCCTCAATTATCTGCCGGAATTCCACCACCCCCCTCGGGTCAAGCCCCAGAGCCGGCTCATCCAGGATTAGAACCGGCGGGTCATGCAGCAGAGCTTGTGCCAAGGCGAGACGCTGCTTCATCCCTCTGGAAAACTTCTCTATCTTGACAGTGCCCCATTCTTCAAGCCTAACCAGTTCGATTACTTCCTTGATACGGCGCCTCAGCTCATCCTCCCGCATTCCCCGAAGCCTACCGAGATAGCCAAGAGTCTCCTCAGGTGTGAGAAATGAATAGAACTCCGGCGTCTCCACGATGGCGCCAATCCTGGCAAGCGCCTCTTCTGGCTTCCCCGCCACATTGATGCCATCGATATAAGCCGTCCCGGATGAGGCGCGAAGGAGGCCACACAGTATCTTGAGGGTTGTACTCTTGCCCGCGCCATTGGGCCCGAGGAGCCCAACGTTCTCCTTCTCGGCTACCCTCAAGGACAGCTTATCCAGAGCCAGGAACTTGTTATAATACTTGGTCAGATTTTCGATGACGATAGGTTCGCGCATTCTCTACTTCTCCTGATTGTTTATCAATTCTACCACCGATGTCAAGCCAGAAGGGCTAATCGAGGTCATTTAGTAACCTATCCCCCACCCCCCTTCCCTTAATAAGGGAAGGGGGAGTGTAGGTAAGAGAGGGGCGAAGCCCCTCTCTAAAATTTCTTCCCCCTCTCCTTAAAAAGGAGAGGGGGTTAAGGGGTGAGGTCACCCTATTAAACTCGGGTTCCCTGAAAAATCACAGATTTTTTAGGGTGAAAAGGAGGTAAGGTTAATAAACAATCTCCTAATCCAAATAGCTTATTTCGGATGGCGGCCTCTTCTTTATGTCAACTTCTATGCCCGCCTCCCGGAACAGGTCCTCAAACGAGTTATCGTCATACTTGCCAAAGCTGACAAACCGCTTTATCTTGGCATTGACCAGCATCTTGGCACATAGCACACACGGCGTGTGAGTGCAGTAAACCGTGCTCCCCTCAAGGCTGACGCCGTGGAGAGCAGCCTGAATAATTACATTTTGCTCAGCGTGAATACCGCGGCATACTTCTTGCCTTGTCCCTGAGGGTATACCCAGCTCATCCCGGAGGCAGCCCAGCTCAAGGCAGTCCTTAAGCCCGGCAGGGGCACCACTATAACCTGTGGTCAGTATGTGTTTATCCCTCACTGCTACCGCCCCGATATGGTGCCGACGGCATGTTGAGCGCTCAGCAACCACTGAGGCTATCTTTAAGAAATACTCATCAACATCCGGTCTGGTCGCTTTTTTCATCTTAATGTGGCGATAATCCTTGCCGCCTCCCGCTTCAAGTTCTCCAGAGAGGACTCGTTTATTATGGTGAAATCAGCCATGGCGATAGGTCCGCCCTTATCAGTATTCTCTATCTCTGCCCTATCCCGGCTGGTAGCCTCCTCCAGAGTCAAAAGTCGGCTCGACCTGCTGGTCAGCCGGGCATACCTTGTCTTCGGCGATGACCAGACTGCCACCAGGTAGAGGTTCTCTCCATAACGCCCCTTGAGATAGATATATTCCTCCCAGGAATAAAGCCCATCAATGACCACATCCGAACCCCTCAACGCTTGCTCAATTCTGGGCTGGTTAAGCTTGGCATAGGCAGCCAGCCCATGCTCCTGCCTCAGCAGCTCTCTAATAAAGCGCTCATTTTTCTCGTTTGGCTCGAGTCCCCTCTTTTTCATTTCCTCGTCGGTCAGGTCGCCAAATCTTATTCTGGTAAAGCCGTTCTCCTCAAATACCCGTGATACCTCTGATTTACCAGCGCCGGTCATGCCCACAATTGAGACCAATTTCATGAACTTCATTATAAGAGAACATAAGCTAAATAACAATGGGAATGTGATATAATCTACATTGAGATGCCCAAGCGTATCAACTTCGGCAAGTTAATAGAAAAGCAGCTACCCGCCGAACTGGTCAACTTCATATGGGTTGCCGGTGAAATAGCCCACACCCGGGGGGAAAAGCTATATCTGGTTGGCGGCGTGGTCCGTGACCTGCTCCTGGGGCAAGCCAACCTTGACCTTGACCTGGTGGTGGAGGGCAACGCCATAGAGCTAGCCCGCCAGCTAAAAAAGATTAACAAGGGGAAAATCACCACTCACCCCCGTTTCAACACGGCTAAACTCCAGTGGAACAACTGGAGCGTTGACTTGGCAACTGCCCGCAGCGAGACCTACGATAAGCCGGGAGCACTCCCTACGGTGAAGCCCAGCTCAATTGAGGACGACCTCTCCCGCCGCGATTTCACCATCAATGCCATGGCTATCGGCCTCAACCCCGGATATTATGGCAAACCGGTTGACCCCCACGGCGGACGCGACGACCTTAAATC
>CAZHLO010000003.1:0-19261 GCA_964533385.1 uncultured Dehalococcoidales bacterium
TCTTGCCGCTGGCAAGGTAAATGGGACAGGCATCACAGCATGTCTGGCACTGGGCACAATAATCTATGGAAAGAAGTAGGGGCTGCAGAAATGTCCAGTTATTCTCTTTGCTCAGGAGTTTTTTTAATCCCGAGACAAACTGCTCGACATACTTCTTCTCTTCCTCTTTATTCTTCGGCTTGGGCAGACCTGCGTAGGAAACAAAGCCGTCGAGATTGCAGACCAGTCTTTTCCTCTGGTCTTCGGTAAGCCGCTTAATCCCCGGTAGTTCCTCTACCTTGTCATAGGGGGGTGGTAGTGCTATTAGCTCATCAAGATTAATCTCGGTGAGCTGGGTATCTCCAGCCCTAGAAATATCGGCTAATTTAAGGTTCTTTTTCATTGCTCTTTTTCTCTGACGCTATTTCCGCCCATGTTCTGCCCCGCTGGATATGGGGAGCTGACCAGCTCACCGGTTTATTGAGCCATTCTTTAATATTTCTCTCGAACTTACTTCCTTTCACATTTGGTCTGTCGTCCCACCGTACCCAGAAATAGGCAAAAAACTTGGTGATGTAATGAAGGGAGCGGGTGAATGGCAGGTAGATTAAAAACAGGGCGAAAAGTATGATATGAGTGGTCGTTGCGTAGCCAACAGTTGCCGGGCTCAGGGTAACCATCCCTTTCCAGAATTCCCGGTATCCAGAGAGGGTTGGGTCAACAAAATACCAGGCATATAAGCCACTTCCAAAAACCGCCAGGGTAAATAGGTAATTAAAGTAATTTTGAGGCGTGGCAAAAGCCCTTAAATCTCTGTCGTACAGCCTTTTGATGAGCAGCCCAACACTCCCCAAAGAACCGCTGACAAAGCTAGCAACCCCCGTTATTAGGATCAAAAAATAGAGTATTACTCCCAGGATACTGGCTGATTCCGCTGATACTGGAACACCGAAAACTATGGCTAACGCCCCGAAGAAACACAGTATGTGAAAGGTGATAATCAGGATGAAGCCGAGGTGCCAGGGTAACAAGACGACCCAGTACCCTCGCTTGCGTTCAAAGTATTCCCCCATGCTGAAGTAGCCCTTTAAGAGAAAAAGGGTACCTTTCAACCAAGTCCGGCGACGTTGCTTCTTCCATTGCTTCAAATCCTCGTAATAAGAGGCGCCATATTTACTTTTCGCTTCGTGAGCTACTGGATAGAGTTCCCACCTCAGGTGCACCGGCATTCGGGCAATCTTAATCAGCTTTACGGAATACATCGCGACAATGAACACATAGGCAAAATAGGTCAAAATGGTTAGTAAAACACTCATTCATGCCTCCGTGCTTGAAAAGGGGCGGGATGTGAAATGGCTGCGGCGTCATTTCAGGCTATCGAGAATAAACCCAGCGGCAAGCCTGACACCTGTTCCTGGCGGCAGGCCACACTTCTCAAAACCTTTCTCTTTGGTGAAGGTTATCATAGCCTGTTCGCTTTCCCCGGGGTTTAGTCTATGTCCGAGTATTACCGTTTCTATTATGTCAGCGCAATACATATGGCCTATCTGGCCTTCGAAGTTGGCCATAAATCTCTGGGCAATCTTGATGACCTCGTCCGTCTTTTTAAAATCAAGGCGGTCATCAGTACCAAAATAGAGCCCGAAGGCAATCAGACTGCCGGTTATACCCCCACACATCTCACCGGTCCCACCGACGCCGGGAAATGGGGTCAAGGCCTTAATAATCTCCATATTGCCCAGACCAAATTCTTCCATCAGGGCAAGGGCGGTGCCCTGGGCACAGTTCTTGAGGATAAAGTTATATTCCTCAGCCCGCAGTTGAACGCGGTTAAGGATTTGTTCTCTATTAGCTAGCAGCTCTTTCGGGTCAAGTTTCTTCTTGGGGATTCCCTCCCGAGATAGCTTTCTAATTTTAGCCTCAAGAGCGGGTATATCCCAGACTCTTGCCTCCAGTTCATCCACCTTTTTCTTTAAAGCCGCATAGTCGGGCATTATGTAGTTACCTCCTTTTCACCTCTTCTGAAGGATTAATTATAGCACTATTCAGGCTTGTTTTTAAAGCAGGAGTCGTTCTTGGCGAGCCTGATAATAGCTGACTGTCTGGCGTAGTCCCTCTTCAAGAGAAAGCCGTGCTTGCCACCCCAGTTCACTCTGTGCCTTTTTAGCATTAAGGCAGATTCGGTGAATCTCTCCTTTCCGCACCGGCGCGTAGAGGGGACTTCCGGAATAGTTGAGCATTTTAGCCAGTGTATCAAACAGCTTTCTGTCAGAGGTCTCCACTCCAGTGCCGATATTGTAAGCGGCATTATTCCCTCGCTCTATAGCTAGCAGGTTAGCTGCTACCACATCAAGAACATGGGTGTAATCACGGGTCTTATCTCCAGAACCGAAGATGGTCGGTTGCTCTCCCCTGAGCATTTGTCCGGTGAAAATAGCCACCACCCCGGCTTCCCCTCTAGGGTTTTGCCTCGGACCATAGACATTAGGATACCTCAACACCACGTAGTTAAGCCCGTATTGAAGACCATAGAGGTCAAGATAATGCTCCACAGTATGCTTGGAAATCCCGTAAGGTGAGATGGGATTTATGGTGTGTTTTTCATCCACCGGTAGGTACTGTGGTTCTCCGTAAATTGCTCCACCGGAAGAAGCATAGATAATCCTCTTTACCCCGAAGCGAGCACAATTGAGAATAACATTAAGGCTGCCCAGGATGTTTTCCCGGGCATCAAAGAGGGGCTCGGCTGTTGACCTGGTGATAACCGTCTGAGCTGCCTGGTGATTAACTACCTCTGGCTTCTCCTTGGCAAAGAGGGGAGCTAGCTCAGGGTCAAGGATACTCATCTTATAGAATGTGGCGCCAGGATTAATATTCTCCAAGGAGCCAGTGGTTAAATTGTCCACTACCACTACCTGGTGACCCTGCTCAATTAAAGCATCGACTATATGTGAGCCAATAAACCCTGCCCCACCTGTAACCAGGATTTTCACTTTCGCTCCTTTACATTAATCAGCAGATAAAGCTCTAGGTAGGGCTCGCCTTCCCTATTCTTATACAATAGAAATTCTACCCGCTGCTCATCTCCTACCTTGCCTGGAACAAAACTTACTAATTCCTCCCACTCCTCTTCATCACCCAGCGCAATCGACTCTATCTCGTTGATTGTCCCGTTTATCCTCACCTCTAGCTGGTAGGTCACCTTCTCATCTTCATGATTCACAATCCCCACCATCACACTCCCCACATCCCCTACCTCCAGCTCTAGGGGATAGTCTGTAGCCTTGCCCTCCAGGTCTAGAATGTAGAACTCAGTAAACCCGCTCTTTGATGTAGTAGTGACATAGACTATACCTCCTATAGCCCCTAGCGCCGCGGCTATGAGAATAATGAGTAGAATCTTGTTTATGGAACCCTTCAGCACGGAATATCCCCGCCTAGCCTGGATGTAATAAATATACAATAGAAGATGACGGCAAACAAGGTAAGAACCTCAATAATCGCTTGAATTCTAGCCAATTGGCATGCCAAATAAGAAAGATTTCTTCAACATGGTCATAGGCTGGGGGCTTCTGTTCAGGATTTAATGGAGCTTATCCTCTTCTGGACTCTTTTCCATGAATCGGTGGTGAGAAAACTCTCCTCCATATTCTCAACCATTCTGACAAACTTATTCATCGGCACCGAGAGTGTGAGTCTATTTGACGGAACCCACGGGCGCGCCGAGACATCAAACATTCCGATAACTGCTCTGGGACGTTGGGATACCCTTTCAAGATAAGGGTATTGCACAATAGTGGAGCAGCCAGAGCCAAATGGGGCAAATACGCCATTTGGTTCCGTTTCATCAAAGTTGGCTAGGGTGAAAAGGCCTGAGAGGACATCAGGCGCGGCAAAAAATATGACGACATCCGGATTGTCTGGCTCTTCAATCATGTCCCATCTTTTAAAAACGATGAAACGACTTGGAGCCTTAAATATAGTCGAATACTTCATTGACTCCCTCACCAGAACCGGAGTTTTCTTGTAGCGTTCTCCTTCGAGTTTACCGGGGATTCCACAGGAAAGGAAATATTCGAAATCGGGCATAATCTTTTCAGTAAAGCCAAGATATCTTTTTCCACCAGGGCAGCCAATTGAACCTGCATTGAAACGTAAAGAATGCCCCTCAAGCACTTTTGATAGTGCCCCGATTACACATCTTGGTACCGAACCTGCTTTGACCAAGTCAACATTTCCCGCCTTATCAGTGTAATAGAACACAATGGGAAGTTCTGCATCATTAAAATACCTCTTCCAGAGGGCAGTAAACTTTTCTTTGTTTTTTATATCCATATGTTAGCCTCCTTGTGTGATTATCAATTTGTCACTTTGCAAGCTGCCCTTCAATCAGGCTACACACATATTCAGCTATAGCTGGGGAGGCTGTCAGGCCAGGGGACTCAATACCGATAAGATTGACCAATCCGGGAAGACCTTCAGCGCTTTCCTCCCTAATCACGAAGTCCTTGAAGTCCTCCCCAGGCTTTTGAAGCTTTGGCCTAATACCAGCCATCTCGGGTTCTAGGTCATCATACTCTATCCAGGGTAAGAATCTTCTCACCGAATCGTAAAACAGGCGTTGGTGTTGATTGTCAACAGCATAATCTATGCTATCTACATATTCGATACCGGGACCCAGCCGCATCCTCCCTTCCAAATCAAAGGTAACATGAATCCCCACGCTAGTGACTTTAGGCAGTGGCACCGGGTATATTAACCGCTTGACTAATTCACTTTTACCACTAGCCACGCTGAAGTACTCCCCTTTGCAGTAGTGTACCTTGTAGCCGGCTTTGGTTATGTCTATCCCAGCTAACTCAGCTACTTTATCACAGTGGAGGCCAGCGCAGTTTATTAAGATCCTGGTGGTAAAGGAAAATTCCCCTGTACTGTCTTCCACAGTGACTCTGTACCCTTCAGTTACTTTTTCTATTGCTACTGCTTTTGTTTGATAGGCTATTTGAGCTCCCCCGTCCTTTGCCTTGGCAATGAAGTATTGCATTAAAGCCTGCGAGTCAATAATGCCGGTTGATGGGGACAGCACAGCAGCAAGCCCTTCTACATTTGGCTCTAATTCCTTCATCTCTCGTTTTGACAATAGCCTCAGACCCTCCACGCCGTTTCTTCGGCCTCTTTCCAGCAGCGCTGGCAATTCCCCAGTCTCTTTATCGGTTGTTGCCACTATCAACTTTCCCAGTTTTTTACAACCAATTTCGTGCCTTTCGCCGAGTTCATAGAGCATAGTATTTCCGCTGACGCACATCTTCGCTTTTAGCGAACCCTCTGGGTAATAGATGCCAGCGTGAATAACCCCGCTATGCCGGCTACTTGTTTCCAAGCCAAACGTTTCATTCTTTTCCAGCACATAAACTTCCCTGTCTTTGCTTGCTACTCGTGCCGCTATTGCTAACCCCACTACACCAGCCCCGATAATCGTAATATCAGCCTTATCTGACACGCTAGTGCTCCTTCTGTTAACAGGGAATGACCAGCAAAGCAATGTTTTCCCTAAGTATAGCACACTGGCTATGATGGCCGGGGTTTGCTAATCAGTCAGGGGGGAAATTGTTATCCTAGTTTAGCAACGTATTGCCCAATCCGCTGGTTAACACTGTACTATTTTGTTGTATAATATGAGGATACGGAAGCCCACAGGATAAGCTTATCGTCTTATCTAAAAAAAGCCATAATCCCGGCTGTAGGAATATGGAGAGAAAAGGTATGACTCGGGGTTATATGGGGAATATACTAAAAGTAGATTTATCCCGAAATGAGCTAAGGGATGAGGTACTTGACGAAAAACTTGGACGTCAGTTCATTGGTGGTTATGGCATTGGCGCTAGGATTATCTTCAGCCAACAGAAGGCTGGCGTTAATCCATTGGGACCAGACAATATCTTTGGCATTCTAACCGGCCCACTTACTGGTACCCAGGCAATTTCGGGTACAAGATTCACCGTGGTGGGGAAATCGCCACTGACCGGGTGCTGGGGTGATGCCAATTCGGGAGGTTATTTTGGTGCATATATAAAATTCGCCGGCTACGATGCGGTGTTCTTCACCGGCGTATCAGAGAAGCCGGTTTACCTCTTTATTAATAATGGCCAAGCCGAGCTGAGAGATGCCGCTCATCTATGGGGTAAGGATACTTACCAAACCGAAGACATATTAAAATCTGAATTGGGCAAGGATGTAGCCGTAGCTTGCATTGGCGAGTCAGGAGAAAAACTCTCTCATATCGCCAGTATTATACATGACCACGGTCATGCCGCTGCTCGCTCGGGTTTGGGAGCCGTTATGGGTTCGAAGAGGCTTAAGGCAGTGGCGGTGAAGGGCAAGATGAAGGTACCTGTTGCCGATGAAAAACGAACTAAAGAATTAAGGATAAAGTACCTAAGTGAACCGGGGTGGATGCCTTTTGATACTGATATGTTGAAGAAGTTCGGCACAACATTCGTAACCGTCCCTTCAGCTCGGAGCGGGGATTCACCGGTAAAAAACTGGGGAGGGGTGGCGGTAATCGATTTTCCTGACGCTAAACCTATCGGAGCCGACTCCGTGAAAGCCTACAAGTTGAAGAGGACTGCCTGTTATCTATGTCCCGTTGGTTGTGAAGCGACTATGAAGGAAGGAACCGGAGAATATAAATACGAGGCAGGCTGCCATAGACCTGAATATGAAACGACGGCTATGTTTGGAACTGATTGTCTTAATAACAATATTGAATCAATAATTAAGGCAAACGATATTTGTAATCGCTACGGGATTGACACTATCTCTGCCGGGGCTGCCATCGCCTTTGCTATGGAATGCTTTGAGAGTGGGCTTATTAACAAGGCAGACACAGATGGTATTGAAATGACCTGGGGAAACCATAAAGCCATAGTTACCATGACCGAAAAATTGGCCAAGAGGGAAGGTTTCGGTGATGTGTTAGCCGATGGGGTAAAATTGGCCGCGCAGAGGATCGGTAAGGGAGCAGGTAAATATGCCATACATATTCAGGGGCAAGAAGTCCCGGCACATGACCCGAAGTATACGTTTCATTTTGCCACTACTTATATTATGGATGCCACTCCAGCTCGTCATACCCAGGGCCACGAGGAAATGCAACCCCCTGGACTGATACCCAGGTTCGATCGAAAGTCGTTTTCGGGCAGAGGGCAAGTACACAGATTAGTTAGCAACTTCCAACATTCTGTGCACTGTTCCGGGATGTGTCTCTTCGTGTTGGGTACTTTCCCGAGGGCTGATGTCTTGGCCGAGTTTATGAGCGCGGTGACTGGTTGGGATATAACTACTGACGAGTTGCTAATAACTGGAGAGAGAATTGCTAGTATAAGGCAGGCTTTCAATATTCGTGAAGGATTAAATCCACTACAGTTCAAAGTCCCAAATAGGATACTTGGCAAACCACCACAAAATGTAGGCCCCCTGGCAGGGGTAACAGTTGATGAGGACACCCTGGTCAAAGAGTACCTTGCCGCAATAGATTGGGATTCCAAAACGGCCAAGCCCAGTAAGAAAAAGCTGAAAGAACTGGGACTGGAAGATGTGGCTCAAAAACTCTGGCCATAACAAAATATATTGACAAACTCTGAAGGATAAATATACTGTGAGCTAAGGGTGCTGTCAGGAAAGAGCCTGGAGCACAATAGAGGGGTATGAATTGGCAGTAAAAGCAATCGGCGGCTATATGGGAAGAATTCTACGTGTTGACCTTGGTCGCGAGCAGATAAGTGAGGAGTCGCTGGATAACAAAACACTCCGGAAACACATCGGAGGTACCGGACTGGGAGCTAAATATCTCTATGAAGAAGTGCCGCCAGGTGTGGAATGGTCTGACCCCGATAACCGGTTAATGTTCTTCACCGGCCCTCTTGGTGGCACGAAGGTCAACGGCTCCGGGACTTTCTCGGTGGTAAGCAAGGGACCGATGACTAATATGGCCGGGGCTTCCCAGGCAAACGGATATTTCGGTGCTTATTTAAAATTTGCCGGCTTCGATGGCATTATCGTCCAGGGCAAGGCAAAAAGGTGGCTATATCTCCATATTCACGACGGTACTGCCGAGCTTGGTGACGCCCGGCATCTCCAGGGAAAAGACACCTGGGAAACCGAAGACGCCATCAAGCGAGAGTCTAGCCGACAATGTAGTGTCTATAGTATCGGTCCTGCTGGCGAAAATCTAATTCGCTTTGCCGCCATCGTCGGCGACCATGGCCATGTGGTAGCTCATAACGGGCTGGGAGCGGTCATGGGGTCAAAGAAGCTGAAGGCGATAGCTGCCGGGCGGGGGCGGGGGAAAATCCCTATCGCCGAACCAGCTCGGCTTTCCAAGTTAGCCAAAGCCCTTATTGAGAACGCCCAAAAAATGGACCCCATGTTGGGACCGTGGGGAACAGCGTGGGTCTTCCCTCGAGGCGCCACTCTGGGCACGTTGCCGGTCAAGAATTATACTACCAATATTTTCCCTGACGCTAACAAGTTCAGTGGACAGTATCTCCGTACCCACTTCAAAGTAACGCCAAGCACCTGCTGGGCATGTCGTATGCAACATTGCCGGATGACAGAAGTCACCGAGGGTCCTTACACTGGTTTTGCTGGTGAGGAACCCGAATATGAGGGCATTGCTGCCATGAGCTCCGTAATCGGTCAGACTGACCCTGGGGCTACCGTTATGCTGGGTAACCAAGTCGACCGGCTGGGCATGGACATTAATGAGAGTGGTTGGTTAATTGGCTGGCTCATGGAGTGCTACCAGAAAGGATTGCTGAAGAAGAGCGACCTTGATGGCATTGAGATGAACTGGGGCAATGCCGAGGCGACACTGGAGATGTTGAAGAGGATTGCCCATCGCCAGGGTAGCGGCAATCTATGGGCGGAAGGGGTGAAGCGGGCGGCTGAAAAAATTGGTGGAGAGGCAGTGAACTGTGCAGTATACACCTTGAAAGGGGCTTCACCCCGTGGTCACGACCACCGGGCGCGCTGGACGGAGCTGGCCGATACCTGCCTGTCCAATACGGGCACTATTGAGTCTGGCGGTGGTTTTCCTCACCCCGAACAACTGGGACTGCCACCATTACAGGACGCATTTGACCCCATCGAAGTCTCGACAATGAATGCCAAGTTGAATGGCCGGCGCCAGTTCGAGGACTCTTTAGGTATCTGCGCCTTCTGTGCGCAAGACTTGCAAATGATGGTAGATGCCTTAAACGCGGTTACAGGCTGGGACTTCGATATCTGGGAGGCGATGGATGTTGGCCTCCGTATTATCAATCAGCTCCGTGTCTTCAATTTCCGGCACGGGTTGAGCAAAGACATTGAGGCGCCTTCCATCCGCTATGGCTCATCACCCGTTGACGGGCCGGCACAAGGCAAGTTTATTATGCCCCACTGGAAATCCCTGCGCCGCAACTATTACCAGCAGATGGGCTGGGATGCCGATACCGGAAAGCCCCTGCTGGAAACGCTAGAGCGGCTTGGGCTGGCACACATCTTCCCAGACTTGAAGGGTTAAATGTCTTTTAATTGGGAGGATGTACCAGCGGGGCTTTATCGAATAAAATCGCCACGCTGCGGCTAACAGTTTATTCAGAGGAGGTAGAACCGCCATGAACAGTCTCGAAGGCAAGGTCGCTTTGGTTACTGGAGCAGCCAGCAAGAGGGGGATGGGACATGCTGTTGCCTTACGATTAGCTAGGGAAGGAGCTAACGTAGCCATTGTTGATAGGTATTCAGCACCCCGAAGCCTTTTCTCTGGAGATAAAGGGTGGGGTGGGTTAGACGCTGTGGTTGCCGAAATCGAGTCTCTGGGTAGGGAAGCTCTGGCTATGGTGGCAGATATCAGTAGTAGTCAAGAGGTTAGCGAAACTGTGGCTAAAGCCTTAGAAAGATTCGGCAGGATAGATATCCTGATCCATTGCGCGGCTATTCGTGGCCCGGTGGGAGTTCCAATCGTGGAGCTCGCTGAGGAAGATTGGAGAACGATTGTGGACGTAAATCTAAATGGCTCTTTTTTGATTTCCAAGGCAGTAGCCAAGAGTATGGTAACCAAGGGGGAAGGCGGCAAGATTGTGCTTATTGCCTCGATGGCGGGAACACATGGCGTACCAGGAAGCGGTGCATACAGTGCTTCTAAATATGGTGTCATTGGGCTGGTGAAAACCCTGGCTCTCGAGATGGCACCACATAAAATAAATGTCAATGCCATTAACCCCGGCATGATAATCACGAACCTGAGAGATGAAGCCTTTGCCAAAATGGCAAAGGAACAGGGTATCACCTGGGATGAAGCCAGAGAGAGGGACTACCAGAAGGTGAGCACAACAATACCAATGGGCCGGCTGGGTACTCCCGAGGAAGTTGCCGACCTGGTCTTTTTCCTGGTTTCTGACATGTCCGCTTACATTACCGGAGAGACAATCGGCATCGGTGGCGGCGTCACCTGAAGACTACTATCAAGGATAGTTATATGGATGCGATATTTGACTTCGTGAAAAATTTTACTCGTACAAGGTATGAGGGTATCCCCCGTGCCGCGGTGGAGGCAGTCAAGAGCGAGGTTCTGGATAGTCTGGCAACAGCCTTGGGCGGTTCGTCACAGGCTGGCGTCAGAGAATTGGTGGATATGGTTAAGGAATGGGGAGGAAATGAGCAGAGTACCATCATCGCCTATGGAATTAAGTGCCCGGCTCCAAATGCGGCTCAAGTCAATGCCACTATGATACATGCCCTGGATTATGACGATGGTCACCCTTCGGCTCTCGTCCATATCGGATGTTTAGCCGTGTCAACCTGCTTTGCTGTGGCGGAGCGGATGGGAAAGACAAGCGGTAAGGAGTTCATCACAGCCATGGCACTGGGGGCCGACTTCTTGGCTAGGCTGGGATTGGCTAGTAGACCGGGAACTAGCCTGGCAGCATCTGGTTGGCACCCTACAGCCCTATATGGCTTCTTAGGAGCAGCAGCTATGGCTGGGAAAATAATGAGGCTTGACGAAGAAAGAATGGTCAACGCCTTAGGTATTGCTTACCATCAATGCGCTGGCAATGGTCAGTGTGTTATTGACGGCGCTCTGACCAAGAGAATGGGGCCGGGACTGGCAGCCAAGGGTGGTATTACCGCCGCTCTAATGGCGGAGAGGGGGATTACCGGAGCCAAAAACTCCCTCGAGGGGGAATTTGGAATGTTTAATCTCTACCACGGCGGAGATTATGATGCTAAAACCCTGACCGCAGATTTGGGGAAGAGATTTGAAGGGATAAACATAGGTTTTAAACCATATCCCTGTTGTGGGCTGACCCATCCTTTCGTTGATGCCACACTCTCTTTAATGTCCCGGCACGATATTAAGGCTGAGCAGGTGCGAGAGATAATGGTGTATGGTGGAGAATCAGCCTATGCTTTATGTTGTGTGCCGGCGGAAGTGAAGTGTGCCCCACGGACTATTGTTGATGCCCAGTTTAGTGTACCATGGACAGTAGCTACGGCTCTGGTTAAGGGTAAGGTTTCTTTAGAAGATTTTACCCAAGAAGCCATTAAAAGGGAAGACGTTCTTAAAATTTCCCAGAAGGTAACTGGCGAACTAGACCCTAAACAAAGCCGCCATGGAGTCGGCCCGGGCAGGGTAAAAATATTGATGAAAGACGGGGCGGAATACACTGAGGAGGTAGAACACCCTCTGGGCAGTATTGAAAGACCAATGACATTTGAGGACTGTGTTACCAAATTCAGGGAGTGTTCTGCCTACTCCATAAAGCCAATAACCGCTGATACGATTGATAAAATAATAGAGCTTATCAGGCAACTTGAGAGACTGGATGATGCAACAGAAATTATCAGGCTGCTGGGATAAGAAAAGGTATAATTTTACTTATCGAGCGCCTTATAAAAATCTTGCTTTTCGTGTGCAGCAGTTTTCGCCCCTTTATCCCTTCTCTCTTTAAAGAAATTGAATTCATCGGGCTCAAAACTTAGGTCGGTTCCCATAGTATGCTGTAGGTAAGAATGGGTAAGTCCCTGGGTCACCCCCATAATGTCGTAGAGGAAATGCCGTGACGCCTTACCAAGAGCAATACCATCACGAGGAAAGCGGGCCAATCCTTCGGCAAGTTCATTAACCTCGGCTTCTAGTTTGTCGGCAGGGACGGCTCTATTTATTAGCCCAATTTGGCTAGCTTTTTTACCATCAATCATTTTACCGGTGATACATAGCTCCAGTGCTCGCGTCAACCCACATCGCAGTACCAGAATTGGTGAGATGGTGTTGCCAGCTAAACCGAGCCTTTCCTCGACATGACCGAGCTTGCAGTCTTCAGAGGCTATAATGAAATCGCAATTGAGGAACAGGTCTAAGGCGGCACCGAGGAGGTAGCCGTGCGCCTGGGCTATAGTCAATTTGTGGCACAGCAGCAACTGCTGAGACTGTTCCCAGAAGGTGCGCCTATCGAAGTGCAAACGCACTCTTAGACTGGGGCGGCGCCCTTTCTCTCCGGACTTGGGCTCCTTCCAGCCGTAAACGAAACCGACTTTGCTCAAATCTGCCCCGGCACTAAGGGCACGGCCTGCTCCTTTGAATATTATAACTTTGACCTCATCATCCTCGTTAGCCTCAGTTATTGCCTTGCTTATATCGTCGCTGAGTTCAGGGCAGAATGCATTCAAACTCTGGGGACGATTCAATGTGATACGGGCAATATAACCACTCTTCTCATAAATAATATTCTTATATTTCATTTGCATCCTCCTTTCCCCCTGCTCTGGTTATTATTAGCTGCTTCAATATTGTAAGCCATTTTGGGGACTCTTACAACTTCACCCTGGGGTGAGTAATCTTCTTAAACTGTGGATACTGCGCTCGGCTGTGCTATAATAAAGCGAATCCTATGAACATGAGTGATGCTATTGGCCATAATCTAGAGCTTGGATCAGGCGCTAAAAGTAAGCTTTTGCCTCTTAAGGAAGCAGTCAGGCGCTACGTGAAACCAGGGATGAAGTTGCATCTTGCCGGCGGCATAGGGGGACCTAGCGCCGCCATATGTGAGATTATCAGACAGTATTATGGCGCCACCCCCGGCTTTGTCCTGATTCAAAGCACAGTATCAGGTCATGCCATAAACCTCCTCCACTGTAACCTAGTTAAGAAGCTAATTTTCTCAGCTTGCATGGATATATCGAATTCAGGACGCCCCAGTCAGATAATGCAGAAAGTCTGGGCAGAAAAGAGGGTTGAGCTTGAAAATTGGTCTCTCTGTTCTCTCCAACAAAGGCTGATGGCTGGAGCCTTAGGTGTTAGCTTCATGCCGACCCGTTCCATTGCCAGGAGCAGTATGGCGCTGGATAACAAAGAGTCCTTTCAAGAAATTGATGACCCCTTTGGGGGTGAGGCAAAGGTAGGCTTAGTGAAAGCCATTAACCCTGATATCTCCATCGTTCACGGGTGTGTCGCCGACGAACAGGGAAATACCATCTTAGCCACTCCCTATGGCGATGACCTCTGGGGACCTCTGGCCAGTAGCCATGGGGTGTTGGTTACTGTCGAGAGGATTGTGCCCACTGATTTCATAAGGAAATATGCCAGCCTAGTAAAGATACCCGGCCACATCGTCAAGGCAGTGTCTATAGCACCACTGGGAGTCCATCCCTTTTCACTGGCTAATCCGGGTATAAGTGACTTTAAGGCATATGAGACCGATAAGGAGTTTCTAAAGGAGTTGCACCGAGCCTCTGCTGATAGCCGCAAACTTGATAATTGGATAAAGGAGTGGGTAATAGATTGCGCAACACCGGAAGACTATCTAAATAAACTGGGTAGCCAGAGGGTAAAGGCTCTTCAACAGATAACTACGAAGGGTGCTGAGCATCACGACTTTTCGGTAACATCATTACCTACTGAACCAGAGCAAAAATATAGCCCAGAAGAAACGATGCTAATTGTGGCGGCCAGGGAGATAACCAGGAGTGTTTTGAAATCTAAACACAGAATCATCCTTACCGGCGCAGGCTCGGGAGCAGTTGCAGTATCACTGGCGTATTATCAACTCAGAGTTAAAGGGTATGAACTGGAGCTTATTACCGGAAATGGACAGATTGGGTACCAACCGCAGGCAGCACCGCTAGGGGCACGAAGCGTAGCCGGGGTATACAGCTCAAAAATGTTGACCGATACTATAACGACCCACGGAGTATTTGTTGGCGGCAGGAACAGTAAATGCCTCAGTGTGCTCGGTGCAGGACAGGTTGACAAATACGGAAATACTAACTCTACCCAGACTTCCAAAGGACAATTTTTGGTAGGGTCCGGGGGAGCCAATGATGCCGCTAACGCTCAGGAAGTGATCGTGATCCTCAATCAATCACGAGACCGCTTTCCTGAAACTCTGCCTTACGTTACCTGTCCAGGTGACAGGGTAACTACAGTGGTATCGACTATGGGAGTTTTTAGCAAACCAACTGGCAAAGGGGAACTGCACTTGGCAGCATGTTTTCCCGACCCGAAGCTATCAAAATTGGAAGAGGAGATAAGAAAGGTGCAAGACCACTGTGGTTGGCCCTTAAAGCTAGCTGACAAGGTTGAAGAAGTATCCAAACCCACGCCAGATGAGCTAAGATTGCTACATTGGCAAGGGAGGCTTTAATGAGCGGGCCGCTTGAAGGTATACGAGTTTTAGAGTGTGCTGGCTATCTCAGTGCCCCCTCAGCCGGCTATATGCTTGGCGACCTGGGGGCTGAAGTAATCAAAATAGAAGAAAGAGTCAGAGGGGACCCGGTTCGAGGTATGTCAACCCTCTTTGGTGGCTCAATGATTCTTCCCGACGGCACCAACATTCAGTTTGAGACAGCCAACAGAAACAAGAAGAGCATAACGCTGGATCTAAAAAAGAAAAAGGGGAAAGAGCTGCTATATCGTTTAGTAGCCGTATCAGATGTATTCACTACCAACTATTCTCTATCTGCCATCGATAACCTAGGCATAGGTTATCAAACCCTTAAGAAGTATAACCCAAAACTCATTTATGCTATGGCAACGGGCTACGGGTCATTGGGACCCGATAATGAGAAACGTGCTTACGATACCATAGCCCAGGCACGGTCGGGGATAATGTACACTATGGGTGACCCAGATAGCCCACCTTTACAAATAGCTGGGGCAATATTTGACCAGATGACAGGGACCTTGTTAGTAAGTGGCATATTAGCGGCACTAGCGGCTCGAGACAGACAAGGAATTGGGCAACAGGTTGAGGTGTCTCTGCTTGGCTCTGGAATACACCTACAAGCGTACAACGTAAACTTGGCGCTGCTGCGTGGGCGTCCCATGCCAAGGCCATCTAGATGGACGTTTAAAAATCCTTTGGCAAATCACTATCAATGTGCCGATGGGAAATGGTTACTGTTGGCTGAACCCCAGTCCGACAGGTTTTGGCATGATTTTTGCCTTGCCTTAGGCATTGAAAATTTGGAGAAGGATGCCAAATTTACCACCGCTGCCGATAGGCGGGCCAATTTCCTGGAGCTTACCACTACCCTGGAGAAGGTATTTAAAACCAAGACAAGAGATGAATGGATAAACATTCTGCAAACCAAGGGAGGTGGAATTGCCTTCTCTCCTGTTCTCGAGCTAACCGAAATTGCTTCAGACCCGCAGGTATTGGTTAATGAATATATCACCGAGGTTGACCATCCTACCTTGGGCAAGATCAAAATGATAGGTGCCCCAATCAAGTTCAGTGAGACACCAGCCCAAATCAAGAACTGTGCGCCAAACTTTGGCCAGCATACAGAAGAGGTGCTAATAAATATCCTTGGTTACAGTTGGCAAGAGATAGAGAAATTGAAGGACGAGGAAGTAATCTAAGAGTTTGAATTAGACCGTGCCGACCAGTCTATTTCTCCGAATCATGAGACACCCCTTTTTAACCAGTGGTAACCCGAATGCTGGGCAGATTCAGGAGGAAACAATGGAAACTAAGGTTAAACAAAAACGTATCGACGAAGACCGGTTCCTGGAAATGCGTAAGGAGGTGCTGTCTCAATGGCCAACCGGCAAGGAGGTTGACCTAGAGGAAGCGGTAGAATATCAGAGGGGTTTGCCGGAAAGCAAAAACTTCATGAAGGTGACGGAAAGAGTGCGCCGGGAAGGGAAAACTCTCATCTGGCCCAGAGCCGGAACGCCAGTCCTTGAAGACGAGATTGCACTGGTCAAAACCCTAGTAGAGTTGGGCATACGTCACATTCCAGTGACCATCGACAGCTATACCCGTTTGTTGCAATTTGATAAAGCCCAGCAAGCTCTCGAGGAGAGCATCAGAACCGGCCGCCCAATGCTCAACGGCTATCCCATCGTTAACTACGGAGTGAAGAATACCAGGAAGTTGATTGAAAGCGTTGAGGCTGCTTTTAGTCCTAGAGGAGCCGGCAAATTGGCTATGGAAATTGCTCTTGCTTCGGGTATGACGGCGTCGGGGAAAAGCTCATTTCTGGAATTTGGTAGCTACGAAAAGAGGACTACATTAGAACAATGTTTCGAAGCCAGCCAATATACCAACAGACTAACCGGATATTATGCCGACAGAGGAACGATAATAACCACCGATCTCCATGGATGGGTACCATCTGGCGTCTTCCCCTTCAGTGTCAATATAGCCTGTATGATCGTAGACTCTCTTATAGCTGCCGAGCAGGGTGTTAAAAGCATAATGCCACAAACTCACTGTGAGGGACATATGGCGCAGGATATAGCCTGGATGAGGCTAATACCAAGACTGCTTAGGGAGTACCTGGATAAGTTTGGATATAAGGATGTTGTGATTCCGGGTATACTGGCCAATCAGCTCCCCCTTTTCCCTGTCCCGCAGGGTATGGGAGGGGCATTTGCCTACCTTAACTATACGGCAATGGTGGCGGCATTGGCTGAAGCCGAAGCAGTATTTGTAAGAACTATTGATGAGGGAGCCGGTGTTGCCACAAAGGAGAGCCATGCCCTCAGCTATGAGTCGGCAAACTGGATTTTGAATGTGGTGAGGACACAAAAGATTAAATTTGAGATTGACGGTGTGGAAACAGAAGAGAAGGTAACCGAAGTGGAAGTGAGAGCAATACTTGATAAGCTCCTGGAGCTTGGGGATGGTGATATAGTCATCGGTTCAATAAAAGGGGTTGAAGCCGGAGTGCTTGATTCACCATTCAGTCCTAATATCAACGTCAAAGACAATGTGCTCGGGGTCAGGGATAATACTGGAGCATGTCGGTACCTTGAGTTCGGCAATCTTCCGATACCAAAAGAGATTAAGGAATTCCATCGTGAAAAGATAGCCGAAAGGGAAAGAGCCGAAGGAAGAAAGATAGATTATCAGGTGGCAGTTGAGGACTTGTGGGCTCTCAGTAAGGGAAGAATAGTAGGCGTGCCCACCGGTGCTTGATAGTTTTCCAGGTTGGCATGCTTTGGCAAGGAGGGGTAATGAAGAAACAACCTACGGTGATAACCGGAACGGTAGGGATGGATGCCCATGTCATCGGTACTAAAATCTTATCCCGCGCCCTAAGGGAAGCGGGATTCAATGTTATTGAACTAGGTATGCAGGTACCGCCAGAAGAATTTATTGAAGTCGCTAAAGAAAAAAATGCCGATGCTATCTTGATGAGTTCCCTCTATGGCATGGCTGAGCTGGACTTGAGAGGATTTAAAGAGAAGTGTAGAGAAGCTGGCCTTAAAGATGTAGTCCTTTACATTGGTGGTATCCTCGGAGTGGGCAGACATGACTTCAAGGAGGACGAGAAGAAATTCAAGAAACTAGGCTTTGATAGAGTCTACCCGCCAGAAGCGAATTTGAAATCAGCTATTGAAGACCTCTGGAATGACCTAAAAGCAAAAGGGAAGGCTTAGAAGAAGCTCATGCTGAACGGATGTCGGGCGTTAGATTTAACTGACGAAAACGGCTTTCTCTGCGGTAAGATCCTGGCTGACCTCGGTGCTGACGTGGTAAAGGTTGAGAGGCCTGGGGGTGACCCTTCACGCCGGAGGGGACCTTTCTGGGCTGACATTCCACACCCGGAGAAAAGCCTTTACTGGTTTGCTTACAACTCAAATAAAAGAGGTATCACCCTCAATATTGAAGCCAACAAAGGCAAAGAAATACTGAAAGAGTTAATTAGGACGGCAGACTTCATAATTGAGTCATTTTCCCCGGGATTTATGGACAGCCTGGGATTGGGCTATTCCGTGCTCAGTGGTATTAAGAAGGGAATAATCCTGACCTCCATTACGCCGTTTGGTCAAAGCGGGCCCTATAGGGACTACCAGACCTCAGATATTGTAACCATGGGCATGTCCGGTATCCTCTACCAGACTGGCGACCCCGACCGCCCACCAGTGCAGATGAGCCTGCCGCAGGCATGCCTTCATGCCGGAGCCGATGCTGCTGTGGGGACAATGATTGCCTATTACCACCGGGAGATGACCGGGGAGGGGCAGCAGGTTGATATCTCGATGCAACAAAGCACTGCCTGGTTCCTGGCTAATGCCATACCACTCTGGGAACTAAGCGGCTTAGTCTTAAAACGGGCGGGGGCTTTTCGCTGGACGGTCAACTCCACCCAGCGGCAGGTTTGGCAATGTAAAGACGGATATGTGTTCTTCTTCATGGTCGGTGGCAGAGCCGGTGCTAAGACCTTTCACGAATTGGTAAACTGGATGGACAGCGAAGGGATGGCTAACGAATATCTGCGCTCTATTGACTGGGAAAACCTGGATATGTTTAATGTTACCCAGGAAGTAGTCGACCAAATCTCCAAGCCAATTGAGGAGTTCTTCTTATCGCACACGAAAAGGGAAATTGCCCAGGGGGCAATTGATAGACAGATATCAATCTGCCCCTTATCGAGTATGGAAGACCTGCTGAATGATGCCCAGCTTAAGGCTCGGAATTTCTGGGTGGAGATAGAACACCCCGAACTGGATACCAAAATTACTTATCCTAGAGAATTTGTTAAGTCCTCAGAAAAGGTCTGTGACACTAGGTTCAGGGCTCCACTGATTGGCGAGCATAATGAGGAAATCTATGGCGAGGTAGGGCTCTCTAAAAAAGAGCTTGTTATCTTAAAAAAGACCGGGATTATCTAGAGGATAACTTCAGATGAATGAAAAAGGCGGTGTCTTTAACGGCCTGAAAATAGCTGCTTTCGGCTGGGCGGTGGTTGGTCCACTCACCATGAAATACTTCGCTGACTACGGGGCAAC
>CAZHLO010000004.1:0-16093 GCA_964533385.1 uncultured Dehalococcoidales bacterium
TTAAGCTTCCGAGGGTTCCAACAAATCTTATTGAGCCACTCACCAGTGCTGAGATAGGCCAGCTAATGGACCGTCAAAATCCATTAACTGCTACTGGCTTTGCCGTGAGTGCCTCAAGGGTCACACTCACCGGTGCTCTCCAAAGTGCCCCGATTATCTCTCTATAGCCAAAGTTAAGAAAATGAAAGGGCAACTACGCCCCGAAAGGAGGTGAAGCTATGCCTATCAAGTGGAGTGCTGTTGCGGTCAGCGACAAGGTTGATGAGATAGAGAAGCTCTATAACTCAATCACCCCGACCCTTTGGCAAGTTATTGAAAAGGCAGAGGAGCTTCGGCGGATACCTAATCTACCAGAGTATATTGACCAACCTACTCACTCATTGGTAGTGAGGATTCAGAACTTCAACCACTCTATGAAGAGCTCTTGCCAGCGCATCCGGGACCGCGTGCCGCCAGATACCCTCAAAGAGGAACGCAAGGCTTTGGAGTATGGCAAGCAGCAGTCACTAATCTAAAAACTGCCGGTAATTGAAGGGGTTACTATGCTCAATTTCACTAATTGAAAAGCACGAATCAAAGGGAGCCAGAGGTCGGTACTCTGGCTCCCTTTTTATTACCAATTACACAATGCAAGAGCCTGGGTAACAATTGCCTCTTTTGTGACCCAAGCAACAAAACGCCCTGTTGTGTGATGCTATAGGATTCGTGTGGATATCTTGTTATAGGAAAAGGACTATCTGACTAAAGTCAATACTTCCCTTAACGATGAAATTACAGGGCCGTTCCACTCCTCTCGGTACGGCTCATACTCATCTTCACCAGGCACGAATATTTGGACAGCATGCATACCGAGGTTCGAAGCACTCACCAGTTCTTGGCCCATTCCATCAGCTACATATAGACATCTTTGCGGTTGAACGTCTAGCTGCTCGGTTGCTATCTGATATATACGTGGATCGGGTTTCACCACACCAACCAAACAGGAAAACACAGCCACATCAACCAACGAAGCTAACGGCACTTCTTTCCAGATTATCGGAGTTTCGTAAGAGCAATTACTGATGAGTCCGATCTTGTAGCCTTTTGACTTCAGATATAAAAGAACTTCCTCCGCATCGCCCCTTAGTGTTGTAATCTCTCGTTTCGCGATGTCAAACTTTATCCGGGCAGCAGTCTTGATCTGTTCATCTTCAACAGGTACATTAAGCGCTTGGCAGATATGTTGAATGGTGGCTTGATCGTTTGGCAGATCCCCTTTCAACTGTTTGTCGAACGTATCATGCCATATCCGCAAAAAATCATCTGTAGGTGCTGAGATGACCGAAGCTATCCTTCTCACCGCATTCCAGTGGTTCACCTCTAGCCACGATTGCGTAGCACTTGAGGCAGGAAATGCACTTAGCTGGTTCTGTTTCTCCCCTCTGCCAGCGGGCGAGTAAGTCTGGCTCTCGAATGAAGGGGCGGCTCATTGAGATTAGATCTGCGTCACCACTCTCTACTATACTCTTTGCCATCTCTAGGCTGCGTATCCCACCTACTACCATTACCGGCACTGTAACCACTCTCTTGAGCGCAGCGGCTCTCTCTCGATAGTACGCTCTCTCTGGATCGCCCTCTCTAGTTGCTTGTGTAGGCCTACCAACACCCCCACTTACTTCTATGGCATCAATACCCTCCCCCACCATCTGACGCGCCGTTTCCAAACCTTCGCTGAGGGAAAGACCTCCCTCTGCATCGTCTTGGACACCAAACTTGATCATCAGCGGAAAATCGGTACCTATCGCCTGGCGTACTCTCCGTATCGCTTCAATGTGAAATCTTCTCCTTTTCTCGGCAGTACCTCCCCATCGGTCAGTACGAAGGTTGAAGAGGGGTGACAGGAACTGAGTCATGCCATAGCCGTGGGCACCGTGAAACTGGATAGCATCAAATCCAGCCTCTCTGCCACGCACCGCTGCCGATGCATAGTCGAAGAGAAGGTTCTCTATCTCTTCGTCGGTCATTTCTCGATGTGCGGTGCTTATTCCATTTGTATTTGAGACTGCTTGGAGCGTGATGCCTCTGCGGCTGAGATAGCCCGACAGTACGCCGGCATGGACAATCTGCAAAGCGACCTTGGCACCTCCCCCATGTGCTGCTTCTACCAGCCGCCGTAGACCGGGGATCATGTCATCGTTGTGAGCACCGTATTGGCCTGGAGTAGCCTGACCAAGTGGTGAGACAAAGGCGAAGCCACTGACTATGAGACTAACTCCCCCTCGTGACAACTCCCGGTAGAGAGCCACTGACGTATCGGTGACAGCCCCAGAACTTTCCGCTGTACCATCCCATGTTGCTGACCTGACAAAGCGGTTTCTGAGCTCTAACCTTCCGAGTCTATAGGGTGCAAACAGGTCTATTGTCATATTGACTCCTTATATGGTTCGGCTACAGTCAGAAACATCTTAACACGACGCCAACTGCCAATCAACACCATTGTTAATATGGATACGAACAAGGGAGTCAGCGTTCACCGATTGACCAAAACGCTATTTTATTACCTCAACTATATTTGACCAAATCTCCAAAGAATACTTCAATGTCTATTGCAATGTATTCGCAAATAGCATAGAATTTAGCTACCCATTACTCATCAAAGGCCAAAAACATAATTGAAAGGGGAAAGCAATGGCAACAAAATACGGCAAGTACTTTCTATCAGGCCCCGTTCCGGGGAGAGAAGCTGCGAAAATTATCGCTGACCTTAATGGCGATTTAATTCAAGGGAGCAACCGATATCTTATTAACTGGGTATCCCCTTCCCCAGCTGAACTCTTCGGGGTGAGCTCCTGGGACCAGATTTCCCACGGCCCGCATATACACAAAAGCGCCGAAATCTTGATGCATATCGGAACGAACCCGGATGACCCATTTGACCTGGGCGCTGAAGTCGAGTTATGCATGGGTCCGGAGATGGAGAAACATATCATCACCAAGTCCACCGTGACCTATATACCGCCGAATTTTATACATTGCCCCTGGACCATTAAGAGGGTAGACAGGCCCTTTATAATGATACAGGTTAATCAAGAACCCAGGCACACCGAAAAATCCCTGAAAAACCTAGTATCCAAAAAGGATATGGATAGAATGATGTTTGTTGATGAAGGCTACGAGGGTAAGGAGGCAGTCTGGCAGTTCCCGAAAGGGTCTAAGCGGGGTCAATAGCCATCAAAGAGTTCCGCGACATGAAGATGCAACCATCACTGGAGCGCGCCTTGAGACATAAGAAGATACTCAAGGCGTAGCATCCGGTTACCTGATTGTTTTCAAAATCTCACAATTTAACTATTCTGTTGGATGCATCCAGATTGCACAAAAGTCAGTTTTGTTCAGGTCCACTGCACAGACCACTAATGTGTTGCGCCACGTAGAACCCTGTTGCCCGGCTTAGTATGTCTGACATCAACATATGCTATCTTGACAAATAGTTGACAATATCATAACATCTGGGCACTATGGCGGGACCAAGGATTGTAGAGCTATACAAGTATATGACTCTTCCACAAGCAGCCAGGCGGCTTTCCATCCATCCAGCTAAGCTTCGGCGGCGTTTAAAAGCCGGCGTCTTCCCGCCGCCTACATTTGTAAATGAGCATGGCCTTAAATTCTTCGACGAGTATTGGATAAAAGAGGCACAGTCTATTCTAGCGAACTCATTTGAGGGAAGAAGCCAGTAAACAAGCTCTCTTGCAGGATGCTAATGAGGAGCGAGTACAAATAATTAACCATACAGGCAGGGGGTAGATTTTTGTGGAACAGGGGAGAACATCGCCTACTCTAGACAAGGCTTTCAATGAACTTTTTGGAACGTTACAGAATACAAGGCAGAGCATGGTCCTCAGGTTACGATATGGGTTGAATGATGGCATTCCACGAACGCTTGAAGAAGTAGGACAACGCTTCGGTGTCACCAGAGAACGAGTGAGACAAATTGAAGACAAGGCATTGCGCAGGATATACCATCCTACTAGAAGATATATTCTTGATGATATAGCACGTCCGTTTCAGTTTGTGCTTCAGCAAGCGGGTGGAATTTTGAGAGAAAACCAGATATCTGAAAAAATATCTCAGGTTACGGTCCTCGGAAAAATCAATCCAATAGGTGCAACCCGTTTTGTGCTAGGGGTTACGTCTGGACTTCAGGAGATAGAGGACGGAATATGGGCTCTGAAGGAATGCCCTCTTGAATACTTCTCTATGGTCACGTCTGCTGCTGCTCTGAGGCTAGAAAAGAACCAAAGTCGGATGAGATATAATAAGCTTGTTTCCGAAGTACGTAGAATGCTTGAATCTAGTAATAACGCGGCCCAAAGAGAGGTTGACACGCTATTCATTGAGGCTTGCTTGCAGGCTGATCTACAGTTTGAAATCTCCGACGATGGCTGGTGTATACTTGCAAAGTGGCAGAGGTCATACATTGGTGAAATGGTTGAGGTTCTAAGAGAGAAAGGAACACCTATTCATTTTCGGGAAATAGCATCTGGTGTTGAAGCTCTTTTGAATGGGAATCAATAACCAGATGAAAGCAAGGGGAACTTGGATTCGGATACTGCTGATTATTGCAGGATCATTTTTTACGGGGCTAGGAATCGTCGGGATATTTATGCCGGTGCTACCTACCACTCCTTTTCTTCTACTTGCTGCTGCATGCTATGCAAGAAGTTCGCAAAGATTCTATGGTTGGCTCTTAAACAATAAGTGGTTTGGGAATTATATCAGGAACTATCTAGAAGGAAAAGGGATTCCACTAAAGGTAAAAGTCTTAACCATTACTTTTTTGTGGATAACAATCGGATGTTCAGTTACATTTGCAGTTCAGATTTTCGTCATTAGACTGATTTTGGTCTTAATCGCTATTGGTGTCTCTCTACATATCCTATTTATCCGAACTTCAAAATAATGAAAGAACGGCTATTATCAGAGAAATCAGCCATTCAATATAATACACTATCACTTTGAGTCATGAAACCTACCTCAGACCCAGGTCTTGACGCCAGTCATGGACAGCCCTACAATTTGCGAGAGGATGAGTATGGAATTAAGCCGTCTGGTCGTTCTTATCAGGGGCGGGGGGGAGGTAGCCAGCGGGGTTGCCCATAAGCTGGCTCGTGCCCACTTTCGGGTTTGTATGACTGAGACCTCTCATCCCCTGGCCGTCAGCCGGGGAGTTGCCTTCTGCGAGGCAATATATGATGGAGAAAAAGAGGTTGAGGGAATAGTAGCCAGGCAGATTGAGTCAGCTGACCAGATTTCAGAGGTATGGCAGGAGAACCAGATACCCATCATCGTCGACCCTGAGGCATCGATAAGGAATGACCTTAGCCCTCAGGTATTAATTGACGCTATAATGGCTAAAAGGAACCTGGGAACCAAGATTACCGATGCTCCCCTGGTAATCGGGCTTGGTCCCGGCTTCCAGGCAGGAAGAGATGTTCATATGGTGGTGGAGACAAACGATAGCGAAAGTCTGGGCAAGGTAATTCTTAAGGGGGAGGCAGAAAAAAATACCGGAATTCCCGTTGCCATAGCGGGCTTGACTTTTGAGAGGGTGCTCCATTCACCGGCTGACGGTCTGTTCCTGACCAAGAAGGAGATAGGGGATTTTGTTGCCGCTGGCGAAGTAGTGGCATCGGTAGCCGAGCAGCCAGTCAGGGCAGAGGTAGGTGGCTTGGTTCGGGCTTTGCTGAGGAGCGGGATAACGGTGGGGAGGGGGGCAAAACTGGGTGAAATAGACCCTTCAGGAAATAAAGAGGTTTGTTACATTATTAGACCCAGGGTAAGAGCCATTGCCGGCGGAGCTTTAGAGGCGATACTGATGCGCTACAATGTTTAATGGGGTGTAAAGATGACTGATATCTACCAGGAAATCGTCAGGATTAAGGCTGAGGGCAAGGAAGCAGCACTGGTCACTATAGTTTTAGCTACTGGCTCCACGCCCAGGGAAGAGGGGACCAAGATGCTGGTTAGGGCTGATGGTAGCATTCTTAGCACCATAGGTGGCGGCAGCCTGGAAGCTCAGGTAATTGAGGAAGCGGTTAAAGTAATCAAGCAGGGCAAGCCAAAGCGGCTCCATTTCGCTTTAACCGCCAAAGAAGCGGAGGAGGTGGGAATGGTCTGCGGGGGGGAGTTAGAGGTGTTTATTGAGCCTATTCTGACCCCGCCCACCCTGTACCTCTTTGGCGGTGGCCATATTTCGCTTCCTCTAGCTAAGGTGGGCAAGCTTCTTGGCTTCAAAATTGTGGTCATTGACGACCGGGCTGAATTCGCCAACGCCGATAGATTCCCTGAAACCGATATAGTCCTGACGGGGGATTTCAGCAAATCATTTCCCAAGCTAAAAATGGATAAATCGAGTTACATCGTGATTGTTACCCGGGGTCATCAGCATGACGAGCTGGTACTGGAGTGGGCAGTAGGCACATCGGCTAAGTATGTCGGCATGATAGGCAGCAAAACCAAGGTTAAGACTATATTCTCTCACCTGCTAGCTAAAGGAATAACTAACCAGCAGTTGGATAGAGTCCATGCCCCCATCGGCTTGGAAATAAATGCTCAGACTCCGGAAGAGATAGCCATCAGCATCCTAGCTGAGATAGTAAAGGTGCACCGTTCCCCTTAGGCTGTTGAGATTTGCCTTCGCTTCACCCTCCGGCAATTATAAGTGTTATGTAAAGCTCGTCCCCGTCCTTAACTGGTTTAGCCAGTTCCTCGGGGTAGAAGCTCTCCTGATTAACATAGATGTCAACATAGTTGTGCAATTCGCCCGTCTTATCAAATAGCCACCGCTTAATCTGGGGGAATTGCCTGATTAAGTCATCAAGGCACTGACCGACGGTATTACCCTTGACCTTGACTATTGTCTGACCATTAGTAAACTGGTGCAAAGTGGGGTGAAGGTTTATGGTTACACTCATTTCTTACTCCTCGCTAGCTCTCCACAATCCTCGCAATTTGGGTCTTTTTTAACCCTAAACTCGGTAAATTTCAGATTTAGCCCGTCGTAGACTAGAAGCCTATTAGTCAGTAGTTGGCCGATTCCCACGATGTACTTTATTGCCTCTGTTGCCTGGATGCAGCCGATAACTCCTGGTGTAACCCCGATTACCGGGAATTTCCCTTCAACAACAGCCCCACGGTACACGCATCTCAGACAGGCGGTTTCGCCGGGGATTATAGTCATTGCCCTCCCCTCGAAGCCGTGAACGGCTCCATGAAAAAGGGGGATATTCCTTTCTATAGCTGCCTTATTTAGTAAATATCTAGTTGGCAGGTTATCCATGGCATCAGCTATTAGGTCAAAGCCAGCCACCAGCTGAGAAATATTGGCTTTGGTTATCACTTCTTCTATAGCTTCTACTTGTACCTTCGGGTTTAGCCTCGTGAGCTTCTCCGCCGCCGAAGCAACCTTCTTCTTGCCTATGTCCTCGTCCCAGTGCAATATTTGCCGGTTCAGATTACTAAGCTCCACCTTATCGTGGTCAACTACTCGTATCGTCCCCACCCCAGCCGCCGCCAGGTAGGTGGTTGTTACCGAGCCAAGCCCACCAGCACCGGCAATAAAGACCTTTGCTTGCTTGAGCTTGACCTGTCCCTCCTCCCCGAATCCCTTAATCATCATTTGTCTATCATACTTTTTCCGTTCGTCTTTAGTAAGCATGGCTATCAGTCACCCCCAGGTACCTTTATTTTATCTCTTTACCCATCCACTCCAGATAATCGGGATTGCCACCGATGATGGGCAAGGCGATTATTTCAGGAACATTATAGCTGTGATGCTCCTTAACTAAATTAACAATTTGGTCTAATACTGAGGCTCTAGACTTGACGATTAAAAGGCTCTCCTGAGCTGAATTGAGCCTACCCTGCCACCAGAAGGATGAGCTAACCCTGGATACGATATTTATGCAGGCTGCTTTCCTCTCTTTCAGCAGCAAGTCGGCTATTCGCTGGGCTTCTTCAATATTAGCCGTGGTAATAAATAGGACGATATCAGCAAACTCTTCCAGTTTAGCCATCCCTTAATCTCCACTCGTTGGCATAAATGTTCATCTTCCTTCCTCTGGCAAAGCCAGTGAGAGTCATACCCAAATCACTGGCTAGCCTCACCCCTAGGTTGGTAGGAGCAGCCTTGGAGATAAGCAGAGGAATATTTTCTCTCGCCACCTTGAGCAATATCTCTGATGAGACCCGGCCACTGGTGATTATTAGGTGCCCGGCTGTTGGTATATCTTGCAAAATACACTGGCCAAAGATCTTGTCGATGGCATTATGCCTGCCTATGTCTTCACTGAAGACCAGGATGTCCCTGGTATTACACAGAGCAGCACTGTGAACCCCACCTGTTGCCCTAAAAACTTGGGAACGCTGGACAAACTCGTCCATCAGGGTAAAGACCTCATGGGTTGATATTTCAATGCTAGATTCCACCTTTGCCTGACCTCGGGCACGGTTATCTACTTCAGCCGCCACCCGCACTATGCCTTTCTGGTCGTCAACTATTATCTTTTTGATAACTCCTTTACCTTTTATTAGCCCTTCAGAGGCAAGGAAACCGATAGCCAGATAGTCTAGATTTTGAGGGGAGCAGAGTAGGGTTGTCAGCTTCTGGCTGTTGAGGACGATAGTGAGAGGAAACTCCCTAACAACGACATCAACAGTGCTATTCCTGTCCTTTTCGGTAACCCTGAATATAGAGAGCCTTTCTGTCTCCCCTCTCATCCTCTCATCCTGTGCCGTGACTTTTATCATCCCAACACCAGTATTCATTAGCAGAAAAGGCATAGGCTGTCAAATCAGGGGTATTGACAATACCATAAATGAAGGCTAGACTCAAGTCCCAATATATAAAGAGGAGTTAAATTATGTTTCACGGTAAAATTAGCCCTGAGGTTGCGCAGGGATTGAAGATCCTGCGGGAGCGCATCGAGCGCGCCAGCATTCCCCCTTCCATACTTGATGAGACGTTGAATATCGCCACCTGGAATATCCGTGAGTTTGGCAAGCTGCATCAGCGCCGGCGGCGCAGTCAGGCGGCTATCCATTACATTGCTGAGATCCTGTTTCAGTTCGACCTCATTGCTATCGTTGAAGTGCGGGATGACCTCACTGACCTCCGCCGTGTGATGGAGATTCTGGGACCCTACTGGCACGTGGTGTTCTCCGACTTCAATACTGACCCCGCTGGCAACCGTGAGCGTATCGCCTACTTATACGATAAGCGGGCGGTAGCCTTTACTGGGCTAGCCGCTGAGGCTGACCCACCACGCAAGAAAGATAGGGTCAGCGGTGAATACAAGCCTGAAATCACCTGGTGGCGCAGCCCGTTTATGGTGTCCTTCAGCGCCGGTAACTTCGATTTCATCCTGCTCACTGCCCATATCCGCTGGGGTGATAGCCCGGCTTCTCGCATCCCTGAACTGAAACTGCTGGCGGAGTGGATAGACGGGCGCAGCCAGGAAAAATTTGTGGAAGATAAGGACATCATCGTCATGGGAGATTTCAACATTCCCCAGTTGGACGATGAGTTGTACCGGGCAATCACCAGCAAGGAGCTCGAAATCCCCGATGCGCTACGGGGCACGACGCATGGGAGCAATCTCGCTGGCGACAAGCGCTATGACCAGATTTTGCATTATCGCCGGTACACCAAGACCTTCAAGGATGTTGGCGGTGTGCTTGACTTTTACTGTGATGACTGGCGGGCGCTATTCCCTCAGGAGCAATACCCTGATATGACCAAGACAGACTTTACTTACGAGCTATCGGACCATCTTCCCCTGTGGGTGCAGCTTGATACCTGGACCGAAGACGAGGAGCTTGACCAGCTCCTTCATACTCAGTGATGGCTGTTCGGTGTTTCTGCCAAGCAAGTTGTACTGCGACTATTATTTCCTATCGATGGTCGGGGTGAGAGGATTTGAACCTCCGACCTCATGGTCCCAAACCATGCGCGCTACCCGCTGCGCTACACCCCGCCGCCGAGAAGTATAGCAAAGCCCCCATCTTGGGTCAATCTGGGGGCTAACCTCGGCAGTCAGGGCAGTTATCAAAGGCGTCAGGGGCTAAATTCGCCTTTTTGATTATATAATCTAGCTGCTTCTCTGGAGCCCAGTAGTTACCACAGGTTTTACACTTCTTTAACTTGAACTCCATCTTATTGTTAGGCCAGTAAATGTACCTGGTATCGCCAATATCCTCAAACTTTATTGCTGCTACCGGACAGACATAAACGCAAGAACCACAGCCAATGCAAACATCGGAAGGCTCGTAAAAGGGAGTAGCTATCGCTCTATCAACCCCCCGATTAACCAGACTGATGGCTGAGACATCGACAACCTCCTGACAGACCCTGACGCATAAGGCACAGAGCATGCACTGGTTATCATCCAGTTTGAAGCTTGTTTCTTTAACGCCTAGTTGGCGAGCCAAATCCTGTATTGCTTTGTTGTTGGGACACCTCGCCAGCAATAGCTCCATTATCATTCGGCGGTTATTGGCGATTCTCTCAGAGTTAGTCTTTACTTTAAGCCCTTCCGCTACCTCATAAAGGCAAGAGGCTACCAGCCTTTCCCTTCCATCCCTGGCGACTTCGACCAGACAGAGGCGGCAAGCACCATAGGGGGTCACCTCCTCATGATAGCAAAGAGAAGGTATGTAGATGTTATTCTCTCTAGCCACCTCCAATATGGTTGTTCCCTCTTGGGCTTGAACCTCTCGACCATTAATTGTCAGTTTAACCATTTTTTTTATTTTCCTTTGTTTTGGGGAAACAATTCCTATCTGATTAGCTTTGAGAATTGTTTCTAACGTTATGTCAAATTATTTTTATGGTATTAAGCTGGCAGGCGCCGGCGGGACATCGCTTATCTCTAATGTGAGCTTCATACTCATCTCTGAAATAGCGCAGGGCAGTTAAAAGAGGATTGGGAGCAGCGCTGCCTAGAGCACACAGTGAGCTATCGATGAGCGTAGCCGACAATCGCTCCAGTAATTCAATATCGCC
This sequence comes from uncultured Dehalococcoidales bacterium, assembly GCA_964533385.1. Classification (GTDB taxonomy): domain Bacteria; phylum Chloroflexota; class Dehalococcoidia; order Dehalococcoidales; family BS750m-G39; genus CAZHLO01. The sequence continues at coordinate 11,045 of CAZHLO010000004.1, forward strand.
ATCCTTCCCTTTACCTTCGGTGATGTCAGTTAGTATCTGGCTTATCCTTTTCAACCCCTCACGGCAGGGGACACACTTGCCACATGATTCTCTCTCTAAGAAGTTGATGAAGTATTTGGCTATATCCACCATACAGGTGCTTTCATCCATTACAATCATGCTGCCAGAGCCCATTACCGAACCAACCTTGGTGAGCTGGTCAAAATCCACCGGCAGGTCAAGCAAGCTTTCCGGGATACAGCCGCCTCCAGGGCCACCGGTCTGGGCGGCTTTGAACTTTTTGCCTCCGGGAATGCCACCGCCAATTTTATATATAATCTCCCTCAAGGTCATTCCCATAGGGACTTCAACTAAGCCGGTATTATTTATCCTGCCTGACAGAGAGAAAATCTTGGTTCCTTTGCTGCCCTCACTACCTACTTTAGAATACCAATCAGCGCCTTTCTTGATTATTAGGGGGATATTGGCCCAGGTCTCTACGTTATTCAGGTTACTGGGCTTATCGTATAAACCCCTCTCCACAGTGTGAACGTATTTTGCCCGAGGCTCACCCACTCTTCCTTCCAGCGAAGCCATCAGCGCTGTTGACTCACCGCAGACATAAGCCCCGCCTCCCCGGTTTATCTTGATATTGAAATCAAACCCGGAACCGAGGATATTCTCACCCAGAAGACCATGTTCCTCTGCCTGCTTCATAGCTATTGTCAGGTTCTGTAAAGCCAGGTGATACTCGTTACGAATATAGACATAGCCCTGATGGGCACCAATAGCATAAGCCCCGATTATAACTCCTTCCAGAATGCTATGTGGATTTCCTTCCAGCAGGCTTCTATCGACAAAGGCACCGGGGTCTCCTTCTTCAGCATTGCATATGACATACTTGGTATCGCCGTGTGCCTGCCGACAGCTTTCCCATTTAACGCCCGTCGGGAAGCCAGCGCCACCCCGCCCTCTCAAGCCCGATTTTTTGACCTCCTCAATTATCTGCTCAGGGGACATTTTGAATAGAGCCTGGTTCAAAGCGGCATAGCCACCTAGAGCCAGATAGTCCCGAATTTCAGTAGGGTCAATATTGCTATTGTCGCTAAGGAGGAGGCGCTTTTGCTTTTTGTAGAATGGCACTTCGTTCTCATAGGTTATTTTCTTCCCAGTATTGGGGTCGGTATAGAGTAATCTATCAACAATTTTGCCCTTGAGAATCGCCGAGACTATTTCAGCAATATCCTCGCCTCTTACCTGCTGGTAAAGGATGTTTTCTGGCTTGATTACCACCAGCGGACCTTTCTCACAGAAGCCAGGGCAACCGGTTATCCTGAGAGCCAGCCTCTTCTCCAGCCTTCCCTCCTCTATTTCCCGCCGGAAGGCGTTGATAACCCTCTGGGCTCCTAAAGCCAAGCAGCCAGTGCTACCACATACGACGATGCGGGTCTGGCTCGGGTCTCTGCTCTTGATTATGGATTTTCTCAGAGCATCCAGTTCTTGAGGCGAATTTAGCCGACTGGTTTTTCTCTTGGCCATGGTTAATCGTGACTCTCCAATAAAATTTTCACCTTGTCAGTCTTCTTTTGCCCTGAATACTTACCATCAATTATAACTACAGGGCCGAGGGCACAAGCCCCAACGCAGTTAACCCTTTCCAGGGTATATCTAAGGTTTTTGGTCGTTTCTCCTGGTTTTATATCAAGTTCCCGTTCAATCCCCTCCAGAACTCTAGCCGCCCCCCTGATATGGCAACCAGTACCCAAACAGACATGGATTGTGTGCTTTCCTCTCGGTTTCAGGCTGAAAGCCTTAAAAAAGGTGGCGACTCCGTATACCTGGGTCAGCGGAATATCTAAATCCTGGCTAACCTGTACCAAAACTTCCTTGGGCAGATAATTATACTCCGCCTGGATATCCTGCAAAATGGACACCAGCATACTCGGGTCACTCTGGTATCTGCCCAGTATTGATTTTACTTTCTGCAGCTTATCCTTTGCCTTCACCTGCCTTCTCCTTAAGTTCAGCGTATTCGGCACTCACCCGCTGCTGAATCTTATTTATTAGAGCTCCAGACAGGTGCCGGAACCTTCCTTGCAGCTTCATGTAGTCGGTAACCGGCCTGAGTTGGGGGAAATCAAGATTTAATTTATATCTGCCATTCTCTATTTCATACAGGGGGAATATGCCGGTCTCTACTGCCAGACGACCTATCCTGATGGTTAAATCGGTAGCACATCTCCAGCCAGTGGGGCAAACCGACAGGATGTGGACGTAAGCTGGACCTGGGGTCGCTGCTCCTTTTTCCACCTTAGCCATCAGGTCAAAGGGGTAGCTGGGGCAGGCAGTAGCCACATAGGGGATATTATGGGCAGCAGCGATGGCTGGCATGTTCTTCTTCCAGGTAAACTGACCGATGCTCACCTTGCCGGCGGGGGAGGTGGTAGTGGAAGCGCCAAAGGGGGTAGCCGAAGACCTCTGAATGCCGGTATTCATATAGGCTTCGTTGTCAAAGCAGAGATAGAGGAAGTTATGTCCTCTCTCCAGGGCTCCGGATAGCGCCTGGATTCCGATATCACTGGTGCCACCATCTCCAGCCATGGCTACTACTGTAATTTCTTGCTGAGCTATTCTGCCCTTCTTCATCAGCATCTTTAAGCCCGATTCTATGCCTGAAGCTACAGCGGCAGTATTCTCAAACAGGGTGTGAATCCAGGGGACACGCCAGGAGGTATAGGGTAGCGGTGAGGAAACTATCTCCATACAGCCAGTAGCATTAGCAATGATGACATTCTGCCCCAGTGCCTTGCAGGCTAGTCTCACTGCCAGAGCCTCGCCACAGCCGATGCAAGCGCGGTGTCCGGGGGCAAAGTTTTCCCTCTTGGTTACCAGTCTGGGAACATAGATACTGTAATTTTCCATTTTTTGTTTACGTGTTATGTTAAGTTGATTGCCTACTCTCTCACCCCGAATATCTCAAACTCGTTCTTGCTGCCTTTCTGCGAGATTTCTATACCTCTATTGATTATCTCTTCAAATCCAGCCGGGGTAATGTCCCTGCCCCCCAACCCGCCAACAAAGCCTATGACCTTTGGTTTCTTGGCTTCACCATATAGGGCTGACCTGACCTCGGAGCAGACTGGACCTCCAGGGCCGCCAAAGGAGAGGGCTCTATCCAGAACAATGAGAACCCCAGCATTTCTAACCGCCTGACGAATTTCCTCAAAGGGGAAGGGACGCCATAAGCGGATTCTCACCAGCCCCACCTCCCTGCCCTCCCCCCTCATCTTATCTATCGCCGTCATTGCCGTTTCACTGAAGCTGCCTAAAGTCAGTAGCAGCACCTTGGCATCTTCACTGTGGTAGCTTTCTACCGGGGAGTAATATCGCCCGAAGGTTTTACCAAACTCCTCCCAGCACTGGAGGATTACCTTTTTAGACGCCCTTAAGTTTACCTCTTGCGCCCACTTTGCCTCTGAGTAGATAACCGGCGGGCCGAAAGCCCCCATAGTTACCGGTCTATCGGGGTGTAGTGGTATGGGGTACTGATATGGGGGAATAAATTTATCAACCTGGCTTTGCTCGGGGAAAAGTACTGGCTCAATCACGTGCGACAGGTAGAAGCCATCCAGGTGAACCATTACTGGAAGCAAGACCCGGCGGTCTTCGCCAATGCGGAAGGCACACAGGACATTGTCTACCGCCTCCTGCCCATTTTCCACAAAGAGCTGAATCCAGCCAGTATCACGGACAGCCATAACATCGGAGTGGTCACCCCAGACGCTCAAGGGGGCTGATAATGCCCGATTAGCCACCGCCATAACCATCGGCAGCCGCATGGATGAGGCAATATACAGCACCTCGTGCATCAGCTCCAGCCCCTGACCGGCAGTAGCAGTAAAGGTTCTGGCACCTACCGCCGCTGAGCCAAGGCAGGCGCTCATGGCGGAATGCTCGGACTCGACGGGAATGTAGGCGGCATCCAGCTCACCATCGGCTACCAGCTCAGCCAGGTGCTCGACAATGTGGGTCTGGGGGGTGATGGGGTAGGCAGCGACCACATCAGCGTTAGCCAGTTTGGCGGCTTCACCGATTGCCAGCGAAATCTCAATGCCTGTCTTTTTTGCCATCACTCCTCCTCTGGCACCATGGTAATGGCTTGAGGCCAGCACTCGCGGGCGCAGATACCACACCCCTTGCAGTAGAATAGATTGGCTTCAAAGTAGCCCTCGGTATTTCGTCCCACACACCCCTCGGGGCAGAAAATGTAGCAGATGCCACACTTTATACATTTATTGGTATCAAAGATTGGTCTTTCCGACCGCCAATCACCAGTGGGGTACTGGCTGGCATTCCCTGGCTCGGCGACTATTGAGCCGATTTCCAGGTCTCTCCAGGTCATCTCGCTCTCGGGCTTGGTCACTGTCCTACTCCTTTACTGAGGTCTCCTCATAGGCTTTCCGCATGGCGTTGATATTTCTCTCCGCTAGGCGGTTAAACCGGCGGTTCAAGGGTTCAACTAGGGATTCCAGTTCCACGACACCGCTGGCTCTAACCAGTGCCCCAACCATAGTGGTATTAGTAATCGGAATGCCTAAAATCTCTCTGGCGATAGTGGTGGCATCAACCTTAGCCAGCTTGCATTTAGACTTAAACTGGGCTTCAACCTCTTTGAACGACTTTCTGGTGTTAATTACCAGCATGCCGTCTTGTTTAAGACCGGCGATGACATTGACGATGCTGAGCAGTCCGGGGTCAAGCACCACCACGATATCAGGTTGAGCTATCTCAGCCCTTATCCTGATTGGTTCCTGGCGGCTTATTCTGACAAAAGCTAATACTGGTGCTCCTCTCCTTTCTGGACCAAAGCTGGGAAAGGCTTGAGCATACTTACCTTCGCTTATTGCCGCCTGTGCTACCAGCTCGGCAGAGGTAACGGCACCCTGCCCGCCGCGACCATGCCATCTAATCTCAATAATCTGGTTTTTCCCTATCACTTTAGCCTCCCGGCTAATATAGAAAGCGCCCCTGGAGCGACTCGAACGCTCGCACCCAGCTCCGGGGGCTGGT
>CAZHLO010000005.1:0-15578 GCA_964533385.1 uncultured Dehalococcoidales bacterium
CTCTATACGCATGGCCTTTCCTTGAGCAAGATTACAAATATAAAGGGATTAAACACAAAAAAGGAATTTCCCCACAATCCAGATTATTGCGGTTTGGTTAATACTAACATACGCCTGCCTTAGCGTCAACTATGAGGTCTGAAATGGCTTTATCAAGGTAGGAAGAGGAGAGGACAATGTCAGGTGCCCAGAAATCTTTAATCCTTCTGAGTGTCTACAGATGTGGAGCTTGATAGACAACTTCGTATTCATTAAATGCTTGGCTCTATGCTATACTTAGGTAAGCCAGCGTAGCTCAGGGGTAGAGCAGCGGTTTCGTAAACCGTCGGTCGTCAGTTCGAATCTGACCGCTGGCTGTAATAATGAAGAGAAAGGGAGTGAAATTTGGAAAAGAAAAACGCCTATTTGGAAGAAAAAATCGTATACTTTGAGACACCGGGGCTGGGGAATACTGAGGAGACGCTGCGCCTGGTAGCGGAACGGGCTAAGGCTCGGGGAATAAGTAAAATCGTCCTTGCCTCTACGACAGGTGATACCGCTCGCTTGGCGGCGAAGCGCTTCGCTGGAAGCGGCATAAAGATGGTGGTGGTACCCCATCAGTACGGTTTCATAGGGCCCCAGCGTTTCCCGATGGAATTGGTTCCAGAACTGGAAAAACAGGGGCACTGCGTTCACTTCGGCACGATGCTTTTCCACACCGATGGCTTCTATGGTGTGACGACGCCCAGCGTTATGGCTACTATTCTGCGCATTTTCTCCCAGGGGATGAAGGTCTGCGTTGAGATTATCTTGATGGCGACAGATGGTGGGTGTGTAGCTAGTGGGGAGAAGGTCATCGTCGTGACCGGTACCGGCCGTGGTGCCGACACCGCAGTGGTGGCTATTGCTGCTCCTTCCACCAAGCTCAACGAGCTCCACATCACCGAGATTATCTGCAAGCCGTTGGAAACTAAGTCATGGCCAGCTGGTGTCAGGCCTCCTAGACCTCCCGCCGAAATCGTAAGACCTGAATAGCATTGACGGTAGGCTTAAAATAACTTAAGATTTGGGGCAAGGATGGAGAAGATACCTATAACCATAAATGGTTCCCAGCTGAGTGCCAGAGACGGGATGACCATCCTTGAAGTGGCGCAAGAAAACGGTATAGACATTCCTACCCTGTGTCACAGCCCGGAGCTGACCCCCATCGGGGCTTGTCGTGTCTGCGTAGTTGAGGTGGAGGGGTCAAGAAATTTGGTCGGCTCCTGCCATACTCCAATCACTCAAGGTATGGTTATACATACCCATTCCCCCAAGGTTTTAGAAAGCCGCAAGATGATAGTGGAACTTTTGCTGGCCAGTCACCCTGACTCCTGCCTGGTATGTGACAAAGCAAACCTTTGTGAGTTACGCAAGATTGCCGCTGACCTAGACATAGGGCTTCCCAGATTCAGGGTTAAGAAACATTACTATCCCATAGAAGATGTAAGCCCCTATATTCAGCGTGATTTATCAAAGTGTATTTTGTGCCAGAGATGTATAAGGGCTTGTAATGAAATAGCCAAGCATAATGTGTTCAACCTGGCCTATAGAGGTCTAGATTGTAAGGTTGTGGTTGACCTTGACCAGCCAATAGATAAGGAAGTTTGCCGAGATTGCGGTGTCTGTATCTCCTTCTGTCCAACCGGGGCATTGAGCAAGCCTAAGAAAGAAGGGGAGGAGAAAGAAGGAAAGCCTTTGCTCATAAGTGGTTGATTGTTATCATGGAGGGAGGTTAGTTTGAAAGGACGTACCAAAAGCCAGAAGCCCGACTTAGCTAAATTAGACAAGATAGTGTCTAAATATAAGGGTGAGAAGGGCGTCTTAATCTCGGTGCTACAGGAGGTTCAAGCTGAAGTCGGATGGGTTCCTCCACAGGCTATACAGCGTATTGCTGAAGCTTTAGAGGTATCACTGGGGCAGGTATATGGCGTACTCACCTTTTACGCCCAGTTCTATTTAACTCCACGGGGTCGAAACACAATTCGAGTCTGTCGGGGAACAGCTTGCCATGTGCGGGAAACGAACGCTAACTTAAGGGCTGTGGAACGGATTCTGGGTATTAAAGAAGGCGAAACAACGAGCGACTTTAAATTCTCTCTAGAGACAGTGGCTTGTCTGGGGACATGTTTCCTTGCTCCGGTAATGATGATAAATCGCAATTATTATGGTAAGCTCACACCTGACAAGGTGGAGCCTATTCTGAAACAATACAGTTGATGATGGGAAGAAAGTTAATGGGAAAAATCAGAACAGTGGACGAATTGAACTCCCTGCGCCAGTCAATTATCCAGGAGACGGATCCTAATAAGAGTTGCGTCCGAATATGTATGACTGGATGCCGGGCCTATGGTGCCGAAGAGATTAGGGACGCATTTAATGAGGAAATCAGCCGAAGGGGTCTTGAGGATAAAGTGGAGATTCGAGAGACTGGATGCCACGGCTTTTGTGCCAGAGCGCCGGTTATTGTCATTGACCCTCAAGACATCTTTTATCAACAGCTAACCGCCGGCGACGTCGCTGACATCGTTGGAAAAACTCTGGTAAAAGGTGATATTGTTGACCGCTTGGTTTATGTTGACCCCATGACCGGGGAAAAGATACCCTTTGCCCACGACGTACCTTTCTATAAAGGACAGACGAAAAATGTGCTGCGTAAGTGCGGTATAATCGACCCCACCAACCCATCCCACTATATTGCCTGTGATGGCTACGCTGCTTTGAGCAAGGTACTTATCACTATGAGCCCGGAACAGGTGATTGAAACTGTTGAACGCTCGGGGCTGCGTGGGCGTGGCGGGGCTGGTTTCCCCACCGGAAGGAAGTGGAGGCTGGTAAGGAGTGCCGCTGGCGATACCAAGTATGTTGTGTGTAATGGTGATGAAGGTGACCCTGGAGCCTTCATGGATCGGGCAGTGCTAGAAGGAGACCCTCATAGTGTGCTGGAGGGAATGCTTATTGCTGCCTATGCCATTGGGGCAAAGGTCGGTTATATTTATGTGCGGGCAGAGTATCCTATTGCCGTGGAACACCTTAAAATTGCCATTTCCCAGGCAGAAGAGCTGGGCTTTTTAGGCAAAAATATCTTGGACTCCGAATTCGGCTTCGAAATCAGGATAAAAGAGGGCGCTGGTGCCTTTGTCTGTGGTGAGGAAACGGCGCTCCTTATGTCTATAGAAGGTGAGCGAGGTATGCCTCGCCCTCGTCCACCGTTTCCGGCTCAATCAGGCTTATGGGGTAAGCCAACCAACATCAATAATGTGGAGACTTATGCCAATATCACCTCTATTATCCTTAATGGGGCCGACTGGTATTCCAAAATGGGAACCGAGACGAGCAAAGGAACAAAGATATTCTCATTGGCAGGCAAGATAAATAATACCGGTTTAGTGGAAGTGCCTATAGGCATCCCGATGAGGAAGGTCGTCTTTGATATTGGCGGTGGTATACCTAATGGGAGAAAATTTAAGGCAGTCCAAATGGGTGGCCCATCGGGAGGTTGCGTGCCTGAAGAGCATCTGGACTTACCAATTGACTATGGCTCACTGGAGGCAATTGGCTCTATAATGGGCTCGGGTGGAATGATAGTTATAGATGAAGATACCTGTGCTGTGGATGTAGCTCGGTATTTCCTGAGCTTTACTCAAGCTGAATCCTGTGGCAAATGTACCCCTTGTCGCTTGGGCACCAAAGTAATGTTAGATACCCTGACTCGAATTACCCAAGGTGAGGGTTCCGAGGGCGATATAGCATTGCTGGAAAGCTTGGGCGAGCAGGTTAGAGATACCTCACTCTGCGGATTGGGGCGCACCTGCCCCAATCCAGTGCTGACCACCATAAGATACTTTCGGGATGAATATGAAGCTCATATAAAAGAGAAACGATGTCCTGCCGTGGTGTGTGATGCGCTTTGTTCTTATCACATCTTGCCTGATAGGTGCCAGGGCTGCATGATCTGTCTCAGAGCTTGCCCTACTGAAGCGGTCAAGGGTGGTAAACGGATGGTACATGTTATTGACCAGAGCAAGTGCATTAAGTGTGGCACATGCCTCAGTGTGTGCCCGGCTCGCTTCAGTGCAGTGGTGAAGGTTTCAGGCAAGCATGTTCCTACTCCAGAAGAACCGGTCCCAGTTAGTGCAGCAATGAAAGGGGATTTAGAGCATGAAAACAATCACTGAGCAAAAACCCCTTGAGGAGATTAGTGAAGCTCTCAGTGGGGTGGAGAAGGTGTATTTGGTGGGGTGTGGCACCTGTGCCACTATGTGCCACACCGGTGGCAAATCCGAAGTTCTGGATATGAAGGAAAAGCTTGAAGCCGCTGGTAAGAAGGTTACCGGCTGGATGGTGGTACCTACAGCCTGTGACGAGCTTACCAGAGATGCCCTGGAGGAGAACGCCAAGGATGTCGACGAGGCTGATGGCATCCTGGTTATGACCTGTGCCTTCGGCGTTCAAACCATTACTCTATATACCAATAAGCCGGTTTATCCGGCATTGAACACTTTATTTGTCGGCAAGGAGGAGATACCGGGGCATTTTATCGAGGTTTGCATGCAGTGTGGGAATTGCATTCTGGCCAAGATGGCCGGCATATGCCCCCTGGTCAGATGCGCCAAGAGCCTGCTCAATGGACCCTGCGGTGGCTCGGTAAATGGCAAGTGTGAAATATCACCGGACATCCCTTGCGCCTGGCAGATGATTTATGACCGCCTAGCGGCTCTGGGCCAGTTAGATAAATTAGAGGAAATTGTGCCGATTCATGACTGGAGCACCAGTCGCGAGGGAGGACCCCGCCGGATTATTATACAGCCTATCTAATGATGATGGATACCAGCGATAAGAACAACTATTTTCCGGATGAAGAGGGTGAGCCGGGGCGCAATCCTGAGGAAGCCGCCATCAGGATGTGGCTCCAGGTGTTCGTCACTATAAGGTGGATTACCATTCTGGGCATAATTTCTGCCACCTTAGTGGCGTCAAGGATATTCAACATTCAATTCCCAACCACCGCAGCCTATGGAATATGTGTCTTTGTTGTTTTATGCAATCTGGTGCTGCTATACCAGTCCCGAAGCTTAGAAAAAATGCCAGCTAGGCTGCTAATTCACCGAGCTAGAACCTACGGCACCATTCACCTCTTGCTTGACCTAGTGGCATTCATTGTACTTCTTCACTTTACCGGCGGAATAGAGAACCCCTTCATCTTCTACTTTGTGCTTCATATCATCGGGGCTAGCGTAATACTTCATTACAGAGTAGTTTATCTACTAGCTCTGGCTAAGATTGTTGCCGTTACGTTGCTGGTCGGCTTGGAGTATAGCGGGGTAATACATCATTACAATCTCGCCGGGTTTGCTGACCCTGCGCTATACCAGCAAGGGAGCTATATCCTGGCGGTTCTTATCGTCTTGGCAACTGCCCTCTTCGCTACTGCCTATATGGCAACATCGGTTTCGGGGGAGTTAAGGAAGAGGCAGCGGGAGGTGGTCCAATTAAGTCAGCGCCTGCTTAAGAGAAGAACCGGGGAACTGGAGCAGGCTTCCCGGGAGATAGCCAAACTGGAAGAGGCAAGGAATCGCTTTCTCCGCTTTCTGGGGATAACGGTGCACGACCTGAAAGCACCCCTTACTGCTATTCAAAGCTACTTCTGGGTTATGCTCGGCGGATTTGCTGGGGAAATCACTGAGAAGCAAAGGAATATGCTGGAAAGAAGCAGCCAGAGGATTAAGGAACTGTTGACTTTGGTTAGCGACCTTTTAGATATTCCACGCATCGATACCGGACAAATCACCCAGGAGATGAAAGACATCTCTTTGAACAAAATAATCAGGGCTTCTGTAGCTGACTTGCGTGACCAGGCGAAGCAGAAGAAGGTGAGGCTAAAGGCAGAATTGCCTCGAGGTCTGCCCAAAATTCATGGCGCTGGCCCCAGGCTCCAGCAGGTGATAACCAATCTGATAGGCAATGCTATCAACTATACGCCCGAAGGCTCGGTAACCATCAGGGTAAGTGAAGGGGGTAAGGCAATACAGATTGAAGTTATTGATACCGGCATTGGCATTCCGCCTCAGGACCTACCCCATATCTTTGAAGACTTCTTCCGCGCCAGCAATGTGCCCACGAAGGGGACAGGCTTAGGGCTATCCATAGCCAAGAGGATTGTGGAAGCTCATGAGGGCAAGATATGGGTTGAGAGTCCTTGCCCGGAAACGGGTAAAGGGAGCAAATTCACCTTTACCCTGCTCAAGAAAAGTGAAAACTGAACGGAGGAGAGGCCGATGAAAGCGGGAACAAATCTGGAGAAGGTTCTGGAAAGCGGTATGTTTGCTGTCACTGCTGAGGCAGGTCCGCCCAAAGGGACTAGTGCTGCGGTAATGCAGAGGAAGGCTGAGATGCTTCGTCACTGCTGTGATGCCGCTAATGTAACCGATAATCAAACTGCCATTGTGCGTATGTCCAGCCTGGCTGGCTGTGTGCTTTTGAAGCAACAAGGGGTTGACCCGGTGATGCAGATAGTCTGCCGGGACCGAAACCGGATAGCCATTCAAAGCGATGTATTGGGAGCCATAGCTTTGGGCATTGGCAATATCCTCTGCCTTTCCGGTGACCATCAAAAGTTTGGCAACCACCCCACCGCCAAGAATGTCTTTGATATTGACTCCATCCAGTTGATTGGGGCTCTGAAAAACATGCGGGACGAAAAGAAATTCCTCTGCGGCGAGGATATCTCGGGTGAAGTGCCCATATTTATCGGGGCGGCGGCCAATCCCTACGCTGACCCCTTTGAGTTCCGGTCGACGAGGCTGGCTAAAAAGGTCAGGGCAGGAGCCGACTTTATTCAAACCCAGGCAGTCTATGATGTCGCCAAATTCGCCAAATGGATGAAGATGGTGACTGACCGCGGCTTGGATAAGCAGACACATATCCTGGCGGGGGTGATACCCATCAGGTCAGCAGGAATGGCGCGTTATATGAGAGACTATGTTTCCGGAGTAAGCGTCCCCGATGAGATAGTTACCAGGATGGAGCAGGCGAAGGAGGCTAAGGAAGAGGGAGCTAAAATAGCCATTGAGATTATCGAGCAACTAAAAGAGATACCTGGAATTCATGGTGTCCATATTATGGCAGTAGGCTGGGAAGACGTTGTCCCTGAAATCGTAAAACAGGCTGGATTATTGCCTAGGCCTGTATTATAATGACAAGGGGGAAATATGCCAAAGAAGATATTGGTAGTTGATGATGACCCTGATATCCTGGATGCGGTAACTATGATTCTTGAATCTCGGGGTTATCAGGTGGTTACTGCTCAGGACGGGATAGAGGGTTTGGCTAACCTCAAGGCGGAAAACCCAGACCTGATGATTTTAGACCTTATGATGCCCAAAATGGACGGGTGGGCGGTGTGCAAAGAACTTCAAGACCCAAGGTGGTCAAAGTATAGGGATATACCTATCTTGATTCTAACCTCGGTGAGGGAGGAAGCCAGCCGCCGGCGCTACGAGCTGGAAACCGGTCTGGAATTAGATGTAGATGATTATGTGGAAAAACCCTTCAGCCCTGATATCTTGCTGGAAAGGGTGGGCAGGCTCATTGCCAAGAGGGAAAAGGCCTGAAGGGGTAACTTGAGAATGGAAAAGCGAGCTAAAATCCTTCTCGTTGACGATGATGCTGATTTTGTGGCGGCAACTAAGGTCGTCTTAGAGAGCAAGCCCTATGAAGTGATTGTGGCCTCCGACGGCGATGAAGGATTGCGGAAGGCGAGGGAGGAAAAACCTGATTTAATACTCCTGGATATAATAATGCCGGTCAAAGACGGGTTTACTGCTGCTGAGCAGCTTAAAAAAGACCCCCAACTTAGCCAAATCCCAACCTTAATGCTGACCGGTTTCGCCACCAAGGGAACAGAGACCTCAATCCCGGTTAGTCGAGGGTATGCCCTTGAAACTGAGGATTATATTGATAAGCCTGTCAGTCCCCAAGAGCTACTAGCCAGGGTGGAAAAGCACCTGAAGAAGGCAGGCTTTTAAAAAGGTTTGCTCTCCCTATTTCACCGTCACTGACTTTGCCAGGTTGCGTGGCTTATCGGGATTTAGACCCTTGGCAACAGCGGTATAGTAGGCTAAGAGCTGAAGTGGTATCACCGTGACCAGGGGGTAAAAAATCTCGTCAACCCGTGGAATCCTTATCCACTCGTCAAATATATCCTCCCGCCGGTCTGAGACGCCAATGATAAATGCTCCCCGAGCTTTGACTTCTTCAATATTGGATAGGGTGTCGTAGAAGGTGTAATCCCGAGGGCAGATGGCAATTACTGGCGTTCCGGGTTCAATTAGCGCCAGTGTCCCGTGTTTTAGCTCACCGGCGGGCATGCCATCGGCATGGATATAGCTTATCTCCTTCAGTTTCAGTGCCCCCTCACTGGCAACATGCAGGTTGCTTCCGCGGGCTATAAAATAACAATCCCCTTCTTCCTTCAGCCGACAGGCAAGTTCCGTTAGCTTCTCGGTATTGCCACGGCAGTTCCCCTCAATCAGGGAAGCAATCTTCTCTATTTTCCCCCGGCATTCATCAAGCTTATTGACCATGGCAAAAGCCAGAAGATAAAAGATGACGATTTGACTGAGGAAGGATTTTGTCGCGGCGACGCATATCTCGGGCCCACAATTCAGGTAGAGCACCTTGTCGCTCATCCTGGCAAGTAGGGAGCCTACCCGGTTAGTCACCGAAAAAATGGTGGCACCATTTCTTTTCGCCACCCTCACGCCTTCCAGTACATCGGCGGTCTCACCGCTCTGGGAAACTGTTATCACCAGTGTATTCCTGTCGATGGAGTCGGAGAAGTACTGAAATTCCGAAGCCATGACCACATCGCTGAACTTTCTACCTAGCTTGGAGAAGATATACCTCCCCAGCAGGGCAGCGTGTCTGGAAGTGCCGCAGGCAGCCAGTATGACCTGCCCTGCCCTCAAGATGTCTAAAGCCATATCCATTACCAGGCTATAATCCTGGGCTAATGCTCTTCGCATTGCCTCAGGCTGCTCCGTAATCTCTTTAAGCATGAAGAAATCATAGCCCTGTCGAGTAGCCTCATCCCATTTCCACTGGATTTCCTCGGCTTCCCTTTTTACGGCTATGCCCCTTTTATCGCGGAGGGTCACCTTATGCCGCTCAAGCACGGCAATCTCGCCTTCCTCGAGATGGATAACCTGCCTGGTTTCTTTAAGGAAGGCAGTTACATCGCTGGCGATGAAGTTACCCTCTTGCCCCAGGCCGATAAGCAGGGGCTCGTTCTTACAGGTGCCCACAATCTTTTCTGGCTCTCGGGTAGAGACGGCAAGAAAGGCATAGGAACCCTTGAGCTCTTTCGATGTCTCTAGGACGGCTTCCTCTAATGATGTCCCGTCTTTCATATGTTCTCCAATGAGGTGGGGAATAACCTCGGTATCAGTCTGAGAAACGAACTTATGCCTGGGCTCAAGACGCCGGCGGAGTTCCTGATAGTTCTCAATGATGCCATTGTGAACAACGGCAATCTCCCGCTTGCAATCAAGGTGAGGGTGAGCATTGGCTTGAGTGACCCCACCGTGAGTCGCCCAGCGCACGTGACCAATAGCTGTTCCACTGGGCAGACTGCTGAGTCCATACTTCTCCTCTACCTGGGCCAGCTGCCCCACATCTTTCCTGAGCAACAGCTTTCCCTTGGTAACTATAGCCACACCAGCCGAGTCATAACCCCGGTACTCCAGATTCCTTAACCCGTTAACTACAATCGGTGCCGTGGCTCCATTGTCGACAAAGCCAATTATCCCGCACATAAGGGTCTCCTCTCCTCAGCCACTACTGCCCGGCTATCGGTGATGTGATAGTTTGGCTCACACTGGGCAAATTGGTCCTGGCCGAGGTCCCTGGCGAGGCATACACCTGGGCCTACAACTGAGTTGGGTCCGATTCTAACCCCGGGCATTACGCTGACGTTGACGCCTGTTCTGCATCCCCTCCCCATTATGGCGCCAAGTTTGTCGAGCTTGGTATCAATTAACTCTTCGCCCAGCTTTATCTTTATGTTCTTCTCATCAAAGCGAAAATTGCTGAGCACTGTGCCGGCACCAAAGGAGCAGCCATCGCTTATTATGGAATCCCCGACGTAGCTTTTATGAAACCAGCAGTTATCGCCAACGTAGGAGTTCTTTATCTCGGTAGTGTACCCCACCACACACTTTTCACCGATATGGGTATAATCTCGAATGAGGCTGCCGGTACCGATCACCGACCTCCGCCCAATGTAGACCGGCCCTTTTATCACGGCGTTCTCCAAAACCCGTGCCCCATCCATTATTATGACCTTGCCTTCGATGGTGGCTTTTTCCGAGATACGTGCCGAAGGGGCAACATATCCCTCGCTTCGCTCCAGAAATCTCCTCGCCAGTGACAAGATATGCCAGGGGTATTTTATGGTGTCCCATGAGCCGGCGTAAGGGATGACCTTAATGCTGCCGGTGTCCTTGGCCATAGCATCAATAGCGCGCTCGTAGACATCGTCTCTGTTTGTCTGGACACCGGCAGCGTATCGAAGGAGGCTCCTCGGGTTGGTGTGCAGGTGGACCAGAATATCTACCAGGTTAGATGGTTCATTTCCCCGCCCTGGCTTTTCTATAATATGCCTTAACTCGCCATCCTTACCAACCACCAGGTAGCCTCCGGGGAAGTAATCGTTCACCTTATAGCTGAGGAGATAAGATACAGCCGAGTCGTGACTTTTGCTCTCAAGGAGGCATGTATATGCTGAGGTCTCAACGACATCATTAGAACTCTGGACGAGGACATCGCCATCGATGAGGTCTTGGGCGCTAATTAAGGCATCGGCGATTCCCCGGGGTTCCTCCTGCACCGCCAGCTCAAACTTGATGTCGGCGACCCTTTTTACCACTTCCTCTATTCTGTCGATATTCCCTTGGTTCCCGATGATGACGAATTGCCAAAGCCTTGCCTTTTTGGCGGTCTCAATCTGGTGCTCGAGCAGGGTTTTCCCCATAAACTTTAGCAAGAACTTATCCTCGGTTATGGGGAACATCCTCTTGCCAGCACCACCGCCCAGTAATACCACCTTCATGGCCTTAGCCCCCTCAAGCTTTCCTCTACGGCCTTGGTTCCCGCTCTGAGGAGGGCCTCTGCTTTGGAGCTGGATATTGCCTCGGCAGTTACTCTTATCACTGGCTCAGTGCCACTGGCTCGAATGAGCATCCAGGAATCGCCGAACTCGAACCTCAGTCCATCAATAGTGTTTATTTCGTTTGTTCCAAAAGAAGAGGCGCTCTCTTCCACTGCCTCCATAACCACTTCTTTAAACTCTTCAGGGCAGGGAACCTTTGTTTTTCGGAAAGTTAACCTCGGTATATCTTTGAAGAGGTCCCTTATCTCTCCGGGGTCGTTTATCCGGCTCAGCAGGGTGAGGGTAGCAAAGAAGGAATCGGGGTAATATCCCTGTTCGGGGATGATATACACTCCAGCCTCCTCGACGCCAATGGGAGCATTAATCTCTTTGGCAAGATAGGCGATACTCACATCCCCAACTTCGCCCCTTACTACCTCCACATCTAGGTCTCTGAGCGCCAGGTCAACAATCCTTCCCGTCTCGACGCTGGTAGCAACCCGGCGAGGTTGAGTGCCTTTGTTCTGCTCGATAACCAGTCGGCAAATGAAGGCGATTGGTTCGTTAAACCCTAGAAAACCTTCCCCGTCGCAGAAGACGACCCTATCGGCATCACCGTCAAAGCAGACAGCAAGGTCGGCATTCTGCTGCCTGGTGAATCTGATGGTACCCTCAAGAGTGTCCTCCCTC
This sequence comes from uncultured Dehalococcoidales bacterium, assembly GCA_964533385.1. Taxonomy (GTDB): domain Bacteria; phylum Chloroflexota; class Dehalococcoidia; order Dehalococcoidales; family BS750m-G39; genus CAZHLO01. Next base: position 11,858 of record CAZHLO010000005.1, read on the forward strand.
GGTTCTGGGTTTCTCCGTGGAAAACGCCCATCCGGCTCATCGTTCAGGGGTATTACCTCAAAACCCAGCGTGGAGAAAAGCTCACGGGCAAATCCTGAGGCGGCACCGTTACCAGGGTCAACAACAATTCTTAAATTATGGTTAAGGCACCTCCGGGGAAACCTGTTTTGCATAAACCGAAAGTATCTTTCTTTCCCCTCTTGGCTCTGTTCAAGGTTGCCCAGGCAATCAATCCTGAACCCATTTTTGAAGTATACCTTTTCTATCTCCGCCTCTTGTTCTTTGCTGTATCCAAGGCAATTTCCATTGAAAAGCTTTATGCCGTTAAACTGAGGAGGATTGTGCGAAGCAGTAACCATCACCCCGGTATCGAATCCCATATTGCTGGTCAAAAAAGCCAGTGCTGGGGTGGGTAGGACTCCAAGGTCAGTGACATCTATTCCAGAAAAGCGCAGACCGGCGATAACCACTCTCTTAATTGTCTCCCGGCTCAACCTGGTATCGGTGGCGATGCAAACCCTGGAATGTGGAGCTAATGTCGTGCCTATTGCCTGGGCGGCTTCCAGGCAGAGACCCGTGGATAAGTCCTGCCCAACGACACCCCTGATGCCGCTGGTTCCAAAAAGGCGCTTGCCGTTTCCGGACCGTTGTCTTTTTCTGGTCGCTGTCTTGGGGTAAGTCATGTTAGCTTTTAGGTGTTTTGATTGTTAATCCCCGCCTCCTGGAAGAGCCTCTTAAGCTCTCGACGGGCAAGGCGGGTAGGATTACCTCCTTTACTCTCCCAGCGCTGCACTGTGGATAGGCTAACGCCAACTTCATGGGCCAGGTCTTCCTGAGCCCAGCCCATCTTCTTCCGCAGTTCCTTTACCTTTCCTTTAAGCTCTGTCATGTTAACCACCAAGGGCAATGTTAAATAATGTTTCGCCTGCCACGGCACTTGACATGTGTTTAGGTGAGATTATACCCCATAAGTGGACTTTTGTCAATAGTTGTCTACAATTATTGCCACTAGTCTTATAGGGAGTATCTGGAAAAGCATATGGAGGAATGAGGAAAATGAACCTGTGGATTGATGTTAACCGATAGATATGGTTTTACTCTTAGTAAGAGCCTTTGCTGGGTATCTGCCAGCTTGCCGTCGGGAATAGCGCTTCTTCAGAAACCCAAGCCATGTGTATCGGCATAGACATGCGATAAGAAAGCTAGGCCCAGCGAGCAGGAGCACACCCCCAGCCACAGCAAAGTAAGGCATAAGGAATCTTCCGTTAGGGATTTCCAGAAGCCGCGCAATGGGGTGGTCAATGTCAACAATAATGCCACCAACAATGGCGAGCACCACAACAGTGCCCACAATCCATGCCAGACTTCGCATCTTATTACCCAAAGTATATCGTGTCCGCATATCACCTTATCCTGCTCCTGAGCCGCCTTGTTAATTACCAAAGAACTAGTACGAACTTCCTATTCTAATTTGCCAGATGGCAAATGTCAAGACACCCAACCTGACCTTTTCTCACTTTACCCCTCAAGTTTAGTACTTCTTACCCAGAGAAAAACCAAGGCTTGACGGCAGACTACGCAACCAGCTATGCTATTCGGTGCTGCATGGAAGGGAGCCCAATGATTAAAGCTGTGTTCTTTGACCTCTACAACACCTTAGTTGGCTATGACCCGCCCCGCGAAGAGACTCATGCCAGGTTACTCAAGGACTTTGGCATTGAGGTGAGTCCAGAGGCTTTGCTCCGCCCGATAATGACCGCCGACGACTTTATCTATCAGGAGCACGCCCGTTACTCGTTGGCTAAACGGTCTAAGGAAGAGACGATAGCCCTCTATACCCAATATCACGGGATAATCCACAGGGAGGCGGGTATAGATGCCTCCCCTGAACTCATCGCTGGCTTATTGAAAAAATGGATGAATCTTGACCTCAAGATGGTGCTCTTTGATGATGTGGCGCCTACTTTAACTCAGCTCAGGGAGCGGGGGTTAATTCTGGGACTTATTTCCAATGTGGACCGTGATATAACCCCCCTCTATCAAGGGGTGGGGCTCTCAACCTGGCTTCAGGTGGTGGTTACTTCCCAGGAAGCGGGTTTCAGCAAGCCTCACCCTGGGATATTCCGGGCGGCGCTAAAAAAGGCGGGGGTGAAGCCCTCAGAGGCAATTTATATTGGCGACCAATATCAATTTGATGTTGTGGGAGCTAATAAGACAGGTATGCGGGGGATTCTCTTAGACCGCAGGGGCTTCTTTGAGGAGGTTACTGATTGCCCGCGAATCCGCAGCCTTACCGAAGTAATGGAGTACCTCTAGACATTAAACAGGAAGGTAATTACATCGCCATCCTGAACTATATAGCTCTTGCCCTCCAGTCGGAGAAGCCCTTTCTTGTGAGCCTCAGCCAGGCTGCCGCATTTCATCAGGTCATGGTGACTGATTACCTCTGCCCGGATAAAACCCCTTTCCATGTCGGAGTGGATTTTACCGGCGGCTTTAATGGCAGTGGTGCCTTTTTGAATAGACCAGGCTTTCACCTCATCTGAGACTGTAGTGAAGAAAGAGATTAAACCCAATAACTCGTAAGATAGTTTGATAATGCGGTCAAGCCCTGATTCGGTGATGCCGAACTCAGCACGGAATTCTTTGGCGGCGTCATCATTATCCAGTTGTGCCAGCTCCATTTCCAGCTTACCACAAAGGGCTATAATTCCAGACTTCGCCCGCAGGTAACGAGAATTAAGTTGTGCCTCTAAAGATGCTGCCTGGGGTATTTGTTCCTCTCCAATATTGACCACTATTAATAGTGGCTTGGCGGTGAGGAACTGGTAGTTAGCTATGATTCTGGACTGGTCAGCAGTTAGCCCCAGTTCTCTGATGGGCACCTCTTTTTCCAAATCAGCCTTGAGCTTGTTAAGCAGTTCCTGTTCTCGCAGCAGACCCTGCCGCTCAGTTGCCTTAGCTCCTTTTAAAGATATTTCTATTCTTTCCAGCCTCCGGCCAATAATGCTGGTATCATAAAGGGCAAGCTCCAGATTAGTGGTGGCAATATCCCTTTCCACATCCAGGCTACCTTCAACATGGGGTATACTTTCATCAGTGAAGGCTCGGACGACATTGATTAGAGCATCGGCATCGCTGAGCTGACTTAAGATTTGACCACCTATAGTTCTGTCTCCCCTCACGCCCTTGATGGAAGCACCGATATCAATGTAGCTTACCTCAGCCGGAACTACCCGCTTGGGGTGGAGCATATCGGCTAGCGCTTTGAGGCGTGGCTCCGGGACCTTAGCTATGCCAATATGTGGGGCTAGACTCCTGGTATCGGTTTTGCCTTTGGTTAGAGCGTTGAAAATGGTGGTCTTGCCACTCTTTGCCAGCCCAATGATGCCGATATCAATGCTCATTGGTCTAACCCACTGCTTTCCTATCAGGCTAAGGCTATTCAGGGGATGACTTTATTATTTTCAGGGCTTGCTTAATGGCGATTTCTCTTTCTTTGATGGTTAACTGTTCATTAGCGGCTAGGTCCAGCAAGGCGAGAAGGGCTTCATGGGAACTGACATTACCAAGCTGCTCAATAGCTTTAGTTCTCAACTCAGCATTAAATTCCATGTCGGTAGCGATAGCTGATAACTTCTTTAGTTCTTGTTGGGGTTTTTCTTCCATTTCACTCTCCTCTTAGCTCCGGCGCCATCAGCCGGATAGGATATTATTAGCT
>CAZHLO010000006.1:0-15507 GCA_964533385.1 uncultured Dehalococcoidales bacterium
TGATAGAGGTTGCCATTGAGAATCTGGAGCTGAAGAAGAAGATATTTGCCGAGCTTGATACAGTCTGCCCCAAACATACTATCCTGGCGACTAATACTTCCTGCCTATCCGTTATTGATATGGCGATGGTAACCAAGAGACCAGATAAGGTTTTGGGGCTGCACTTCTTTAACCCAGCGCCGGTTATGAAGCTGCTGGAAATTGTGAAGACCATCGCTACCAGCGATGAGACCTTTAAAGTAAGCAAGAAGTTCGGTGAATCCTTAGGCAAGACCACGGTTATTGCTCAGGATGCGCCGGGCTTTATTGTCAACCGCCTCTGGATACCCTACTTACTTCATGCTATTCGCCTCTACGAGGAGGGTGTTGCCAGCAGGGAGGATATTGATAATGCTATAAGCCTGGGCTTGAATTATCCGATGGGTCCGCTCACCTTGGCTGACATGGTCGGAGTGGATGTGGTCAAGTTTGTTGCCGATGCGCTTTATGAGCAACTTAAGGACCCAAGATATGTTGTACCAGTATTGGTGGATAAGATGGTGGCGGCTGGCTGGCTGGGGCGTAAGACAGGGAAGGGATTCTACGAATATAAATAGCAGGTTGGGAAAAGGAGGAGCTTTTATGACCGAGGTGGTAATTGTCAGTGGAGTAAGAACAGCTATAGGTAATTATGGAGGGGCATTACGAAATACCCCGGTAGCAAAGCTGGGTAGCATTGTTACCAAGGAAGCGTTAAAGCGGGCTGGGCTACGACCGAAAAGAGACCCTGAGGTGCTAAGCTATGCCCCCGATGTCTTTAAAGGCGACGGCCTGATTGAGCTGGAGAAGAGGTATTATGACTGGGATGGCTCACTAAAAGAGGTGAGGATAGATGAGGTTATCATGGGCAATGTTCTCCAGGCAGGTCAGGGGCAGAATACCGCTCGTCAGGCAGCCATTTATGCCGGTATTCCCAAAGAGGCAACTGCTCTGACAGTGAACAAGATTTGCGCCTCGGGGATGAAGGCGGTAGCCCTGGCTGCCCAGGCGATAAAGGCTGGCGATGCCGAAGTTATTGTTGCCGGTGGCATGGAGAATATGAGCGCCGTTCCTTACTACCTGCCTAGCGCCAGGTGGGGAGCCAGAATGTTCAATGCCGAGATGGTTGACGGTATGGTCTACGATGGCTTGTGGGAGATATTTTACAACTATCATATGGGTCTAACCTCAGAGAATATCGCCGAAAAGTTTGGCATAACCAGAGAGGAGCAGGATAAGCTTGCCCTGATGAGCCACCAGAGGGCATTGGCAGCGATAAAGGAAGGCATATTTAAGCCGGAGATAGTCCCGATCGAGGTTAAAGAGGGGAGGGAGGTCAAACAGTTTGAAACCGATGAACATCCCAGAGAGACCTCTATGGAGGCTTTAGCCAAGCTGCCGCCGGTATTCAAAAAGGATGGGGCGGTAACGGCAGGCAATGCCTCGGGGATAACTGACGCCGCTGCCGCTCTAGTGGTAATGTCGGCGGATAAGGCGAAGGAGCTGAGGTTAAAGCCAATGGCAGTTATCAGGTCTTACGCCTCCGGTGGCGTTGACCCGGCATATATGGGTCTGGGGGCAGTTCCAGCCACCAAGAAAGCACTAAAACTGGCTGGACTCAAGCTTGAGGATATAGACTATATTGAATTAAACGAAGCTTTTGCTTCTCAAGCCATAGGGGTAATGAGAGAGCTTGGTTTTGATTACACTAAGGCGAATGCTCACGGTAGTGGAATCTCGCTGGGGCACCCTGTAGGCTGTACCGGTGCTAGGATTATAGTTACCCTTATCCATGAGATGCTCCGCCAGAATTATCAGCTAGGTCTGGCAACACTGTGCATTGGGGGTGGTCAGGGGATGGCTACCATTATTGAGAGGAAGTAGGTTATTTCCCTCGCTTCTCATAATCAGGACACCAGGTGGCATTGGGGCGGGCTGGATTGTGACAGGTGCTGCGCCAGTCCCATTTGCAGCTATCACAGAGGAAGATGTTCATTCCCAGCACCTTCTTAATTTTAACCTTGAGCCTATGACCCCAGGGGGGCTTTGTCCTGGTTTTCATTTCCTGACTCTGAGTGGTTTAACAAGCAGTCTTTTTTATAAAATATACCAAACTGGGTGCTATTTGGCAACGTTTGTGGTAAAATATAGCGAGGTTTTGGCGATAAGCCAGCTATCCGGGAAAGGATAAAGCCATGGTTATCTCGAGGATAAGAAAGAGGAAAGAAGCGGCGACTCAAGAGGTGGGGAAGGAGGAGCAACTAAATATTGAGACGATTACCTACAAGGACCTGACCTGGGTCAATATTGAGCGCCCAACAAAAAGGGAGACAGAGTATCTGGCTCAAAATTACTCCTTTAACCAGCTTGATCTGGATGATTGCCTCAGCCGAAGGCAGCGCCCCAAGATTGATGAGTATAAAGATTACCTTTTCGTGGTTCTCCACTTTCCCAAGTGGCACAAGGATGTCCAGATAGCCCGACCGAGTCAGGTTGGCATGTTCATTGGTAGAAAATATGTGGTCACCGTCCATGCCGGCGAACTCACCCCACTGGTCAAGTTTTTTGAAGCGTGCTGGGACAGCGCCGTGATGCGTCGGAGGGCTATGGGGAAAGGCTCCGCCCTCCTTGCCTACCGCATCATTGACCTACTGGTTGACTACTGCTTTCCGATGATGGATAAAATCCTGAGTCAGATGGAAAGTGTGGAGGACAAGGTCTTTGATGAGGTTGCTGAGGCGGCAGTGGATGTCGCTGTACTACGGCGGGATGTCATCGCCCAGCGGCGCATCATCTGGCCGCTGCGGACAGTTATTATTGAGCTGGAGGCGAAGCTGAAGAAGTTTACCACTAGAGATATGAGCAACTATTTTGGCGACCTTCTTGACCATCTGAACAAAATCTGGGATACCCTGGACGAGTGCAAAGAGATTATTGAGGTCTACAAGGATACTGATTTCGTTTTGAGCACGGAATACCTCAACCGCGTCATGCGTATCATGACCATTTTGGCGACAATTATGTTACCCTTCATGGTGGTTGCCAGTATTTGGGGAATGAACGTATATATGCCTGGCTCGATAGAAAGCGGCAGTTTTGCACCTTTCATCTTGCTGATGATATGCATGGCTCTGATTGCCGTGGGCATGCTCTATTTCTTTCGCCGTAAGCGCTGGATTTAGAGATGAAGGTCTCGCACCGCTTTGTCATTGTTACGGCTGTCTTTATTACCTGCCTGATTACGGCCAATATCATTGCAGTCAAGGTGATAAGCCTCGGTTCTGTGGTTTTACCGGCAGCCATAGTCGTTTTCCCCTTGAGCTATGTCTTCGGCGATATCCTCACTGAGGTTTACGGCTATTGCTGGGCAAGAAGGGTCATCTGGCTTGGATTTGCCTGTAATCTTGTCTTCGTTTTTTTTGCCTGGGTGGGGCAGAATCTGCCCCCAGCCTCTTTCTGGGAAAAGCAAGAAGCTTATGAAAGTATTTTAGGCTACACATGGAGGCTGCTTGCTGCCTCCTTTATTGGTTACCTTGTTGGAGAGTTTGCTAATTCTTTTGTCCTAGCCAAGATGAAGATTCTGACCCGAGGGCGCTGGCTATGGAGTCGGACTATTGGCTCCACCCTCGTCGGGCAAGGGCTGGACACTTCAATATTTATTACCTTAGCCTATATTGGCACGACCTCGTTTGTACCGATAATGATTCTGTATCACTGGCTGATAAAGACGGGATATGAGGCAGTGGCCACCCCATTTACCTACGCCGTGGTGAACTATTTAAAGAAAAAAGAGGCGGTTGATACCTATGATTATGAGACAAAGTTTAATCCCTTCTTCATCTCAGATTAAGAAAAGGCTAAAGTAATGAATATCCGCTTCCTGGGAGCGCATAACTGTGAATCGGAAAGCACAAAGCTTATCAGCCTGCTAATTGATGATATTCTGGCTATAGATGCCGGTGCCCTTACCTCCAGCCTGTCGTTTGAGGCGCAACAAAAAATCAGGGCAATCCTGCTCACCCACCACCATTATGACCATATTAGGGACATCCCGGTTATAGCTATGAACCTTTTCCTTCGCGATAACACAATTAACATTTACTCTATCCCGGCGGTATATGATGCCCTCGCCAATCATCTGCTGAATGACGAGCTTTATACCAATTTCCTGCAGAAGCCAACGCATAATCCTACGGTTAGGTTCACCGTAATAGAGTCGGGTAAGCTTCTGCAGATTGAGGGCTATAGCGTTCTGGCTGTCCCGGTAAAACATAGCATCCCTACCGTTGGCTACCAGGTCGCCTCTCCCGATGGTAAGGTGGTATTCTATGCCAGTGACAGCGGTTCGGGCTTGGCTGAGTGCTGGCAGCATGTTTCGCCTCAGCTACTCATTATCGAGGTTACGGCACCAGATAAATATAAGGATTGGGCAGCTAGTTCAGGGCATCTCGCCCCGAGTCTGTTAAAGCAGGAGCTACAGAGCTTTCGTGAAGTCAATGGCTACCTCCCCCAGGTAGTGGTGGTTCATATGAGCCCCCACCTGGAGAAGGAGATAGCGGCGGAGATAGCGGCGGTGGGCAAAGCATTGGGTAGTCCAATCACTCTAGGCTATGAGGGGATGGAGATCAGCCTTTAAGGGGCCCCCCCACGAAATCAGGATTTCGTGGGGTAAATTAAAGGGGGTGAGGTTGATAGACGCTCCCAGATTCATTGTTGACTGCAATGTGGGCAAGCTAACCAAGTGGTTGAGGCTCATGGGGTATGATGTCCGCTTCTTCAATGGCAGGGATGATTCCCGTCTGGTGGCTATGGCTCAAGCTGAAGGCAGAGTAATATTGACCCGGGATACCCAGATTATGAAAAGGCGGGTGATAACCAGCGGCAGGCTCAAGGCTGTCCTTATCCAGAGTGATGAGCCCGAGCGGCAGATACACCAGGTGATAGCCACTTTAGAGCTGGATTGTCAGTTTAAGCCGTTCACTATCTGTCTGGAGTGCAATCAACCTTTGGTGGATAGGAGCAAAGGGGGAGTGAAAGACTTGGTGCCCCCCTATGTCTTCCAGACTCAAAGCCAGTTTATGCAGTGCCCCGCCTGCCACCGCATCTACTGGCGGGGGACTCACTGGCAGGCAATGACTAAGAGGCTAAAGAAATTTATGGAGGGTTGACCGTAGCCCAGGATACTGTTACACTTCAGATTGATAATATTGGAGGGGGAAGCGATGAAGTTCAAGAATATACTACTGGAAAAGAAGGAAGGGGTGGCCAAGCTCATCATTAATCGGCCACCGTTAAATATCCTGGATATTGATACTTTAGAAGAGATGAACCAAGCTCTAGCCGAGCTTAAGACGGATGACGAGGTGAAGGTGGTGGTGATTACTGGTGCTGGTGATAGAGCCTTTTCTGCTGGCGTAGCTGTTGGCGACCATCTCGGCGAGAAGTTACCCAAAATGGTTGAGGTATTCCACAAATTATTTATAGCATTAATAGAGGTGGATAAGCCCACTATTGCTGTAGTCAATGGTGTTGCCTTGGGTGGGGGTTGTGAGATAGTGGCTGGTTGTGATATGGCTATCGCTTCAGAGAAGGCACAACTGGGACAGCCGGAGGTTAAGCTGGGGGTATATCCTCCCCCAGCCTCAGTTCTCTTCCCCAAGCTTATGGGTAGAAAAAAGGCATTTGAGCTTATTCTATCAGGCGATAGTATCAGTGCTAAGGAAGCGGAGAGGATTGGTCTGGTAAATAAGGCTGTCCCTGAAGAGGAGTTGGAAAAAGCAACCGACGAATTTATCAAGCGGTTTACGGCTAATAGTGGGCTAACCCTGACCCAGGCCAGGCAGGCTCTTTATCGTAATTTTGACCTGGAATTTCATCAGGCTCTGGAGGTCACCGGGGTTGATGCTACTCTGGTGATGAGCGGGGAGAATAGCGTTGAGGGGCTGACTGCCTTCTTGGAGAAGAGGAAGCCGGTCTGGATAAGATAGTCTTTAAGGAGGTAGATGGAAGTGAAAATTCTAACTACTGACCAGATGCGCCAGTTGGAGGAGAGTTGTGCCCGGATGGGTTTGACCACAGACGTTCTTATGGAAAATGCGGGTAAAGCTGTAGCTGAAGAGGTCAGACGAATCTTGGGCGATATCAGCCAACAGCAGATTCTGGTTCTAGTCGGACCCGGCAATAACGGTGGGGATGGGTTGGTCGCCGCTCGTCATCTTAATGATTGGGGAGCCAAGGTCATCGTCTACTTATATGGGGAGAGACCAACCAGGGACCCGAAGCTTAAGGCGATTCGGGACCGTCGCGTCACTCGTGTTGAAGCGCCTAAAGATGATAGCTTGGACCGGCTTGGTGAACTTCTGAAGTCAGTGGATGCGGTTATTGATGCTCTATTTGGCACCGGCATTGCTACCAGTGGTATTACCCGTCCCTTTGGCGGTCTGCTGGTGATGATATTGGATAAGGTAAGGCGGGCCAGAAAGAAGCGGCCGGGGCTGAAGCTCATTGCTCTGGATTTGCCTTCGGGGCTTAACGCTGATACGGGGGAGGTAGACCCCGCCTGTCTCACTGTTGACCATACTATAACCCTGGCGTTTCCCAAGCCAGGCTTGTTCAAATTCCCCGGGGCAGAGAGGGTGGGTGAAGTAACTGTAGTCGATATTGGCATGCCAGCAGATGTGGTTGAGGAGAAGGCTCCAGAATATATTCCCGATGAGTGGGTTAGAGCGCTTCTTCCTGAGCGTCCGGCTCAAGCTAATAAAGGCAGCTTTGGCCGAGTTCTGGTGGTGGCTGGCTCCATAAATTACATAGGTGCTGCCTATCTGGCTTGCAGTGGTGCTTTGCGAGTTGGGGCAGGTTTAGTAACATTGGCTACAACTGGCAGGCTGCAGTCTATCCTGGCTTCAAAACTAACCGAGGTAACCTATCTCCCTTTGCCTGAGTCCCGCCCGGGCCTCCTTTCCCATGAGGCCGTCAGGCCGATATTCCGGCAATTGAGCGAGTATAATGTTCTGCTTCTCGGCTGTGGAATGGGGCAGAGCGAACCGGCAATCAGGGTCATTAGGACTATCCTTCTCGCCAAGACTAAGCCCAGATTGCCCTCTTTAGTCCTTGATGCTGATGCCCTCAACACCCTGGCTATTTCTCCGGGGTGGTGGAACCGGCTAACCGATGATGCCATACTTACTCCTCACCCTGGGGAAATGGCGAGGCTGACAGGGATGACAGTGGACGAGGTGCAGGCAGACCGGTTAGGAATTGCTAAGAAAATGGCTGCGGAATGGCACAAGACCATTGTTCTCAAGGGGGCCTATACTGTGATTGTGGCACCAACTGGTCAAAGCCAGGTTAGCGATATAGCTAATGCTGGACTGGCATCAGCCGGGACCGGTGATGTGTTAAGTGGAGCTATAGCCGGACTGGTGGCACAGGGTCTATCACTTTTTGATGCTGCCGCCTGTGGGGTATACCTCCATGGTATGGCTGGTGAGATGGTTAGGGATAGGCTGGGCGATGCTGGTATGATTGCCAGTGACCTTCTGGTGGCATTGCCTCAAGTTATTAAGCAGTTGAAGGAGGGTGAGGCTATCCCATAAGCGAATAGTGCTATGCTATTAACTATTGATATAGGGAATACTGCTACCACCCTGGGTGTTTTTGACGGCGAGGAACTTCGTGCTACCTGGCGCATGGCTACTAGCATCCACCGTATGGCTGATGAGTATGCCGCCTTAATGCTTAACCTGTTGCACCAGCAAGGTCTAGAAACATCTGATATTAAGGCGGTAGCCTTATGCAATGTTGTCCCGCCATTAACCACCATCTTTGTCGACTTTTCGCAACGGTACTTTCACACTGCACCGTTGGTGGTCGGGGCTGGAGTTAAGACCGGGGTGCGCATTCGAATGGACAACCCGAGAGAGGTAGGAGCTGACCGTATCGCTGATGCCGCCGCTGCCCACCATCTCTATGGTGGCCCAGTAATCATCATTGACCTGGGTACAGCTACCACCTTTGGTATTGTCTCCAAGGAAGGAGACTACATTGGCGGTATTATTGCCACCGGCATAGCCACAGCGGCTGAGGCGCTTTTCACGCGGACGGCGCAGTTGCCCCGTGTGGAACTAGCCCACCCCAAGCATGTGATTGGCACCAATACCGTGGCTGCCGTGCAGTCGGGGATTATCTACGGCTATGCCTCCCTTGTTGAGGGGATGCTGACTCGCATCCAAAAGGAACTGGGGGAAAAGGCTAAGGTGGTGGCTACCGGAGGCTACGCTGAACTAATAGCTAAGGAAACAAAGGTAATTGATGTGGTAAACCCCAACCTGACATTAATTGGGTTAAGGCTCATCTATGAGATGAATAGAGACTAGGAGACAATAATGCTAGCTGACAAGATTATAGTATTGGGCGTAACCGGGAGTATAGCTGCCTACAAGGCGGCCGATATCGCCAGTAAGCTAACTCAAGCCGGGGCTAAGGTTGAGGTAGTTATGACCGAGCCGGCAACCCGGTTTATCACCCCGCTCGCCCTTCGCAGCATTACCGGCAGACCGGTGGTAACCGATATATTTGACCTGGATTCTCAATACACCATTGAGCATATAGCCCTGGCTGAAGCGGCTGATGTGGTGGTTATTGCCCCGGCGACAGCCTCCATTATTGCCAAAATGGCTGTCGGCATCGCCGATGATATGGTTACCCTGACCGTGCTGGCGACTAAGGCTCCGGTTATTGTGGCCCCGGCCATGGATGTCAACATGTTTAGCAATCCTGTCACCCAAGAGAATCTAAATAAACTTAAAGCCAGAGGCTTTATTATTATTGCCCCTGGGTATGGTCGGATGGCTTCGGGCAAGGTGGGCTGGGGGCGTCTGGCCGATGTCGACAAGATTATCGGCACCATCATGCAGGTATTGGGCCGAAGCGGTGACCTGGCTGGTAAACGCCTGGTGGTTACCGCCGGTGGTACGCAGGAGCCCATTGATCCCGTCCGCCATATCAGTAACCCCTCCTCGGGTAAGATGGGCTACGCTATAGCTGAAGCCGCCCGGGATAGAGGGGCTAAAGTTACCCTGATAACTGCCCCCACCTCCCTCCCCGAGCCGGCAGGAGTGGAGGTTATCCCAGTAAGAACCACGGTTGAAATGAAGAAAGCGGTGGCTAAAGCAGTGGCTAAGGCTGATGTCTTGATTATGGCGGCGGCGGTGACCGACTATCAACCGAAGACTGTAGCCAGGGCTAAGATTAAGAAAGAGAGCCCTAGTTTGACTCTTGAGCTAATCAGGACGCCGGATATTATCACTGAGGTCAAGGGCGATTTTCTCCGGGTTGGCTTTGCCGCTGAGAGCGAGGATATAGTCGCCAACGCCAAGAAGAAGCTTCAAAAGAAGCAACTTGACCTAATTGTGGCTAATGATATTACCGACAAAGAAAGTGGCTTCGGCGTTGACACCAACAAGGTAACCCTGATTGATAAAAAGGGCAAGGTAGAAAAACTTCCCCTGCTGAGCAAGAGAGAGGTGGCGGATAAGATACTTGATAGGGTGGTGGGGATGATGGGGAAGAGGCACTAAAGGTTTAAGGTATTTAGCCGCCTATGGTCTTGACATTTATAAATATTGGGTTATACTATTCAATACTATTCAATATAAAGGAGGAGGTATGAAAAGGTTTCTTTTAATCCCGCTGATGGTTATATTGGCAAGTGCTTTGATTTTCAGCGGTTGTGCCCAAGAAGAAGAGACGACAACGCCACCACCAACGACACCACCACCAACGACACCATCTATCCCTACGTTATCTGCCATTGCCGTGACACCGGCATCACCGGCTGATTTAGATGCGGGTTCCACCCAGCAGTTCACCGCTACCGGGACCTATTCGGATGGTTCAACTTCAGTACTTTTTTCAGTGGACTGGAATAGTGATAATCCGAACGCGGCTACGATAGATTCCAATGGTTTAGCCACAGGAGTAGGGGCTGGGACGGCCAATATCACGGCAACCCTATCCGGCATAACAAGCTCGCCTGTAAGCTTAACGGTGGTTGGTGCTGCACCGCCACCCGCCGGCACAACTGTCTATATCAGTGTCAGCGTTGACGGCGAACTATTAGTTGCCGCGCAGCCCGTTACTGTCACTGAGATGACTGTCGAAGCCGCAATCAAGGCAGCCCACGAGGCGTACTACTCTGACGGTCTAAGTGGCTATGCAGCCGGTATTGACCCGACTTTCAACGTTTACCTCGTTAACAAGTGCTGGGGCATTCAACAAGTTCCGTTTGTCATTCTTAATGGCGCCCCCCTCGGCGCAGACCCGGCGATTCCCCCATTCGTCAATGCCGCCCCGGTCGCTGCCAATGACAACATCATAATTTGTACGGCCAGCACCCAGGGTGCGGCAACACCAGTATCTCTGACGGCAACCATTTCCGGCGATTCCGCGACTGTGACGGCGACAGCCTGGACACTCAACTTGGCGACATTCACGTATACTTCTGCCCCTCTTAAAAACGCGAATGTTGTTGACCCGATAACAGGCGAGTCCCTTGGTACCACAGATGACAACGGCCAAATCACCGTTACCATTCCGGAAAGCGGCATTGTCGCCATTGAAGGTTTGGCGGCCATCAACGTAAAAGCCTCTGCCACTGTAGGATAAAAGCTTTATGAACCGGTAGCTTACACGAGTGATGGGGTACATCCCGCGAAGCCGATCTTTAGTTGGGAAGAAGCCGGGGTGTGCCCCATTTCACTTTATTTCCACTGGCCAATTGTCAGAGAGTTAACTATGGCAAAAGCACCAACAAAATATGAAATGCCTAAAGCCTATGAACCAGCCAAGGTAGAGCAGAAGTGGTATAAGTTCTGGCTGGATAAGGGCTACTTTACCCCCAAGATAGACCCCAAAAAGAAGCCCTTCGTTATTATTATGCCCCTGCCCAATATAACCGGCGAGCTTCATATGGGGCACGTCTGTTTCCTTACCCCGGAAGACATCATGACCCGCTGGCATCGGATGAAAGGGGAACCAGCCCTCTGGCTGCCCGGGATTGACCACGCTGGAATTGCTGCTCAGGTGGTGGTGGAGCAACAACTGGCTAAAGAAGGGACAGACCGCCACAAGATGGGTAGGGAGAAGTTCCTGGAAAGAATGTACCAGTGGGCAGAAGAGTGCCGAAAAATGATTACCGAGCAGGAACAGAGAATGGGGGCATCCTGCGACTGGAGCCGGGAGAAGTTTACCCTTGATGAGGGACCAAGCCGAGCCGTGTGCATGGCTTTCGTCCGCCTGTATGACAAGGGACTAATCTACCGGGGGGAGCGGATTATAAACTGGTGCCCTCGCTGTGCTACCGCCCTCTCCGACCTCGAGGTAGAGCATAAGGATATTCAGGGGCACCTGTATTATGTCCGTTACCCCCTACAGGGCGATAAGGAATTCATCACCGTAGCTACCACTCGCCCCGAGACCATACTTGGTGATACTGCGGTAGCCGTTAATCCCAGGGATAAGCGGTTCAAGGGGATGGTGGGTAAAAAAGTCGTTCTTCCCGCAGTGAAGCGGGTGATACCGATTATCGCTGATGAAGCCGTTGATCCTGACTTCGGTACCGGAGTGGTAAAAATCACCCCGGCCCACGACCCGGTGGACTTTGACATTGCCCAGCGGCAGGGGCTGCCTATGGTAAATATACTAAACTTGGACGTAACGATGAATGAAAATGCGGGTAAATATGTTGGGCTTGACCGCTTTGACTGCCGTCAGGCGATACTGGCTGACCTGGAACAGGATGGTCTGCTGGTAAAGGTTGAGCCTTATAGCCACTCGGTGGGACATTGCGACCGCTGCCAGGTGATTATTGAGCCACTGGCTAGCAAGCAGTGGTTTGTCGATACCAAGCCTTTGGCTCAACCAGCTATAGATGCCGTGAAGGACGGGCGTATTACCATTATCCCGGAACGCTTTACCAAGGTCTACCTTAACTGGCTGGAGGATATTCGTGACTGGTGCATCAGCCGGCAACTATGGTGGGGGCACCGAATCCCGGTGTGGTATTGTCAGGACTGCGGCGAATTGACAGTAGCTGTTGATGAGCCGAAAGCCTGCAGCCAATGCGGCTCATCCAATATAGAGCAGGATCCCGATGTTCTTGATACCTGGTTTAGCTCGGCGCTATGGACTCATTCCACCCTGGGCTGGCCCGATGATACCGAGGACCTACGTTACTTCTATCCGACCACGGTAATGGAGACCGGCTATGATATTCTCTTCTTCTGGGTCGCCAGGATGATTATGATGGGGCTTGGGGACACCGGCGATATTCCCTTCAGCACCGTTTATCTTCACGGTTTGCTGCGGGACGAGAAAGGGGAAAAGATGAGCAAGGTCAGGGGCAACGTGCTCAATCCTATTGATACCCTGGAGAAATATGGCGCTGACGCCCTGCGCTTTGCCCTAACCAGTGGCATACCGCCGGGGAATGATATCAAGCTGACCGCACCCAGATTGGAAGCCGGTCGTAACTTTGCCAACAAGCTGTGGAATGTCACCAGGTTTATGGTTAGAAGCATCGAGTCAAAAGGCGCTAACGTCAGAATTCAGCGAGATGGGCTTCCGGTGGAAGACCGCTGGATTCTAAGCCGCCTTAGTCGCACCATATCCTCAGTAACCGGATTGATGGGGGACTTCCAGTTCGGGGAAGCCTTGGGGCAAATTCATGATTTTCTCTGGGGCGAGTTCTGCGACTGGTATGTTGAGTTGGCTAAGAT
The DNA here is from genome assembly GCA_964533385.1 of uncultured Dehalococcoidales bacterium. Taxonomy (GTDB): domain Bacteria; phylum Chloroflexota; class Dehalococcoidia; order Dehalococcoidales; family BS750m-G39; genus CAZHLO01. The sequence continues at coordinate 12,795 of CAZHLO010000006.1, forward strand.
TCGCCTTCGCTCCGGGGAAGCGCCGTCTCCCCTCCCGGTTCTGGTTTATGTTCTGGAGACCTCTCTTCGGCTGTTGCATCCCTTTATGCCCTTCGTCACTGAAGAGCTATGGCAAAATCTTAAAAAGCGCCTGCCCTCAGACTGGCAAAAACTTGAGTCGATAATGGTTGCTGCCTACCCAGAGGCAGATGAAAAAGCCGTTGACCCGCAGGCAGAGCGAGTCATGGGAGCCATAATCGAGATAATACACGCCATCCGCAATGCCCGGGCTGAATATAAGGTGGAGAGTAGGCGGTGGATTGAGGCGCAGGTCTATGCCGGCGAGCTTACGCCGGCTATCACCCCCTATTCCCAGGCAATTCAGGCCCTGGCTCGGGCGAGACCGGTTACCTTTCTGGTTCGCAGAGAAGAGGCTCCATCAGCTGAGAATGTCCTGGCTCTGGTGCTCAAGGAGGCTGAGATAGTTATACCTATGGAGAGAATGGTTGACCTTGAGGTGGAGAGGGAACGGCTACAGAGTGAGATAGATCAAAGCCAAGCTGAGGTTGCCTCCCTTGAAGCTAGGCTCAGGGACAAAGCCTTTCTCACCAAGGCACCGCCAGACGTGGTGGGCAGGGAGCGAGATAAGCTAGCTGAGAGAAAGAGCAGACTGGAAAGGCTAAAGCAGGGGCTGGATAGACTCATCTAGATTTCAGGCTCACTAGTTACCAGTCCTTGGGGGAAGCCGTTAATGGTCAGTTGCTCCAGCGCCTTCTTGGTATCGCTGGCAACCCTTGCCTTGTCACACTGCTTCAGCCGGTACTTAAATAGCCAGTAGGTAAATTCCTTTAGCTCGGCGAGACTGGTAGACTTGAGCCGGGGGTAACCCTTCTCCCGTCGGAAGCGCTTAAGCAATATAGTTTTAGTCGCACCGTATATTCGCTGGTAAACCTCATTAACCAGATTATGCTCATTATTATAACCCAAGGTGCGTCTCTCCTTGCGTACCTCCTCCTGCACCGCCTGAATTAGAGCCTCCTCCACAGTAACGCCATAGAAATAGTTAAGATACTGGTGATATTTGCCACTGCCAATAAGCTTCTTGAATCTCTCTGTGGTCAGTCTGACTGGTGGCTTGGCATGAAACAGCAGGGCAATTTTCCCCTCCTCGGGTAGCAAGCTATCTACTGCTTGGCATAGCCGTTCCGCCAGAAGCAGCCAGTCAAAGGCTTCACCATCAATGAGGTAGCGGTAATGGCGACCGTTATAGGATTCCTCGCCGTCAGTCCACAAGCCGATGGCCTCAAGCAGGGCGATATACCAGTGCTTGCCACTTAGGATGGCCTGCTCCAGGTGTCTTATCGCCTCGGCATTGCCGCCGCGGGTTAAGGTTAATCCCTGGGTTGACATTTTCCCTATCTCCGCAGGTAGGCTATAAACTCTTTTAGTGGTCTGGTATTTAATATGTCCGCCGCCTGACACCAGCCCCGCCTGGCTACCCCCACACCGAAGCGCATAAATTCCAGATGTTCAGTAGAATGGGCATCGGTGCTGATTAGCAGCTTTACCCCCAACTCTCTAGCCCGATAGGTGTGGATGTCTTTGAGGTCGAGCCGACTGGGCATGGCGTTGATTTCCAGCGCGGTATTGGTTCTGAGTGCTGCTTGGAAGATAGCCTCCATATCTACCGCCACCGGCTCTCTGCCTGGCAGCAGACGGCAGCTGGGGTGCGCCAGCACATCTATATTGGGGTTTTCCATCGCCTTTATAATCCGCCTTGTCATCTGCTCCTGGCTCTGGTTCATCGCTGAGTGCACGGCGGCAGTAACAATGTCCAGCTCGGCCAAAAGCTCCTCGGGCATATCCAAGCTGCCATCAGCGCGAATATCTACCTCAATACCGCTAAAGATGTGAACGCCGTCCAGCTTCTGGTTAAGCTGCTTAATCTCGGCTATTTGCTGACGGAGTCGCTCGGCATCCAGCCCGTGAGTAATTCCTCGCCCCGCAGAATGCTCGGCGATTCCGAGGTACTTATAGCCAAGGGCTTTGGCAGCTTGAGCCATAGCCTCAATGCTGTCGCGCCCGTCGCTCCAGTCGGTGTGAACGTGGAGGTCTCCCTTTATATCGGATAGCTCTACCAGCTTGGGTAAGGCGTTCTTTTCCGCCAGTTCTATCTCCTGCTGACCCTCCCGTATTTCAGGGGGGATATACGCCATACCCAGTCGCTTGTAGAAGGCTTCCTCGGTGGCAAACTTCTCCAGCTTATCAGTGGCGATGCTGGTGATGCCGTATTCACTTAGTTTCAGTCCGCGGCGGTGCGCCCTCTCCCTGAGGTTGATATTGTGCTGCTTGCTCCCGGTGAAATACTGGAGTAGAGAGCCAAACGAATCATGTTCCACAATTCTAAGGTCAACCTGCAGACCGCCTAAGACGACGACGCTGGACTTGGTGGTGCCGCTGACCAGGACCTCCTTGACCATAGGCAAGCTGGTGAAGGTGTGCATTACCTCGGTGGGGTCATCGGCGGTGCCCATGAGGTCAATATCGCCCACCGTCTCCTTGAAGCGGCGCAGACTCCCCGCAGGAACCAGGTTTTTTACTCCCCGCACTCGCCCAAGAGCGGACAAAATCTCGTCCACTATCAGCATTGCCTCGCCGATAGTGATGCGATGGTCTTTCCTTCTCATGGCTTGAATCTGGTGGAGGATATTCTCCGCCGTCTTGTCCCCCATGC
>CAZHLO010000007.1:0-11401 GCA_964533385.1 uncultured Dehalococcoidales bacterium
ATAGCAGCTATTAAGCTCTCCAATGTAACCCATGTTCCTTTCGCCGGAATAGCATTGTACGGCACGATGACCAGTTCCTTCTGTAATGACACTGCCCATCTTGTCTCTCCAAACCCCTGCAGTACACCATCGAAACCTTGCAGCCCCGCGTTTAAAGCAGAATACTTGTCTTTGGTTATTAATCCTCCAAGAATTAACCCACCAGCAGCCACGGCCAAGCCGGTTCCTATCTTTTTCCTGTCCCTGATAAGCAAGTCGAATCCCCTTTGACGTGCTACAGCCTTTCTCTGTTTTTCCAGAGAATATTTCAGAAACTCCATCTTCAAGAACTCAGCTTCTCGTTGCAGGATTTCAAAGCGTCTGTCAATATCTTGGGAGCTACTTTCAATGCAAGCGAGTTCTTTTTTTAGGTCGGCTATGGTTTGGCTCCACCTACTATCTGACATCAGTTTCTCCCCAGTCTGCTTTGCACTTCTTTTATGAAGTTATCCAAACTCTTTTCTGATTCCTCGCCTCTTTTTAATACTTGCCTCATCTCACCTATAGCTTCTCCTGCTTTTAAGGCGTCTGCCAACAAGTCATTGAGTTGATCCTTGATATCGGCTACGTGTTGCTGTATTTGTGAAGCAGCATCCTCTCCGATGACTCTTACCTTTTGTGATGTTGAAGAAATAATAGCGACAATTTCACCCTCTAGAAGTCCCTTCTCCTTGTCCAGCTCAACAATTTCACCACTTAAAATGGATTCCTTTTTGACGAGTTCGCTTACTTGTTGTATCTCCGCTTTTCGTCGATTTTCAAGATGGTTGTTGTGAAAAGCATAGGTGGCTAGATATAATATAGACCACCTGATTGTATAATGGGCGGGTCCGCAAAATGAAAAATGATTGTGTCTATAAGGTCACAAGCATCCGTCAGCACGTCTCTTAACTCTCTTGTTAAAGGATTTATCCTCACTCAGCGCACCGACTATAAAAGCCCCCGCACTATTGGATATTATGAAAGCAATCTGCGGCGTTTCCTGTGGTATGCAGAAAGGAAAGAATGGCCTGAGTAAATACCAAGACAGTGGCCATTCGTCCGCCGTAGCTAGTTTTGTATATTTTGCGTCCTTTTCAGGCTCAGGCGTGACATCGACATATATAGTAGCAAGTAAAGCGACAATTACGCCAGGGAATAGGAGTATGGGGGAATTGCATAAGATTCATAAACTTCATATAATCAAGTAAACTTAGAGAAGAGGAAAGGAGTAAAATGAATGCCAAAAAACCGAGCGTCGGAGCTAAAAAGAAGTCAAAGAAGGTAGATATGTTCAGATTTATCCTAAATTTCAAATGGCTGGCTGTAGGTTTGGCAAGCCTAATAGTAGTCTTCTTGCTTGTTTTCTCGCTTGTCCCTCTTAAGGAGGTACCTTACACAGTAACGGAGACATATCAGGCTATGGAGACCGTATATGTTAAAGAGCTTTATACCGAGCAGGAACCCTATACAGTCCAGGAGCCCTATACGGATATAGAGGAGGAGTATATTACCCTTGCCTATTCAGTAGTTTTTGAACAGGGCTATATTTTCTTCGGGGACGGATGTGGTGCTGAGATATATATTTGGAACCGGGACCAAATAGGTGGGACTTTCAAAGTTACATTCTCTCTCCTCGTAGTTGGCATTAGTGGCTACGAGCCACCCCATACTATTACCCTAATTGACTCTAATTATATCCCAGCGGGTGAAACTAGCAGGCTCTTTGTGTCCTACGACTTTGGGCGTCTAGTAGACCTCAATTCCTACTCATATTTTATTACGCCTCCAACAAAGCTTGTCGAGAAAGAGGTTACTAAATATCGAACAGTGACCAAATATAGGGAAGTTACTAAAGAAAGATATGTCCCTCAGGAAGTAATGGTATCCAAGACTCGAGACATAACGCTCTATAAAAAGGTTTCTTTACTCAGATATCTGATTGAGTACTAAGCAGGTGATGTGCAGCGCCGGAGATAAAAAAGAGGGTCGAGATAAATTCTCAACCCTCTTTTTTAAAAATTAGCCAGATTGTTGATAGCACTTGGAGGTAGTTAGCTAGTTTACTCACTGACTTTGGCCCAATTCAGAATCTTCAAACATTAATGGATTTTGGATCTAATTGCTGTAGATGATCATATTTGATCCAACCATGACGCAGGGCTAATAATACTGCAGCTGTACGGTCATCAACCTCTAGTTTCTCATAAATATGGCTGATATGATTCTTAACAGTCATTTGGCTTATACCTAGGGCGTATGCTATCTCTTTATTCCTTTTACTCGCAGCCATCTGTATTAGGATCTCAAGTTCCCTCTTCGTTAGTGGTACCTTCGTTGCACTCACTGAGCCTAATGCTTCTTCACTGAAGTTATTACGAGGTTCACTTGATAATAACTCCGTATAATCGTGCATTTCTTGTTGGTAAAATTGCTTTTCCAGCTTCCTTACTCGCAACGAGGTGAAAAGCCAGATCATTACCAATCCCAAAACGGCAACTGACCCCACAATTAAGCTGTTTACACCTTGCATAGTCAATATGATTACGGTAATTAAGATGGCATACAAAAACACAAGAGAGTTTACGTTCCACCTTAGTGATATAGCTCTGTCTCTTGCCCTCTTGTACAGTAACCCTCTAACGCGTCCATCATTTGGACCAATAGGGCCTACTTCATGTTGTGCTGCCTGCTTGATATCAATCAACTTTCTTTTCCTCTAATACGGCCGGGAACTAAAAATTCGTTCCCACGTTTAAGCCAATTAAGTTAACTCCTCTACCTTAATCCTGTCTGCTTCTAATTGTATTTTCTCCAAATCGTCCTCGGTGAAAATCCTCCATCCCCTCCTGTCCTTATGTAACCTGGTGAGTACTCCCCGCTTGAGCCAGCGGAAGAGAGTAGGTCGACTAATGGCAACCGCTCGACATACCTCTGTCGCCGTATAGTATTCTTGGCCATTGATCTCTTTTGTCATTCGGCAAAACCTCGACTTGAAATGCAATGAATTAACTCGATTGGTTTTATAATATAATGAGCTACTGCTTCCGTCTATCCCTCATACGTACTGACTTTTGTAGTACTTTAGTTAGGACCATTGATAAGAACGGTCTTCTCTATCACCTTTCTCTTATTGCCTGTATCCTGTGGTTTGCCATGGTGTATACCATACATCTATCCTATCATTTACCATGGTTTACCTCCCCTCAAGTCAGTTTCTCCTCACATCCATGTTTAAATGGTGGTTCCAGATAGGGCATGTCCATAACCACAGGCGTGAGCAAGTTTTGCATATCCATAAACAGCGCGATAATTTCTCACCATGTGCCAAGTGGCGCAAGTGAAGCAAGTTGAGCCGGAATCCAGATATAACCCCCGCATAAAGGTCTGCAACTTGCAGGCTAGGGGGTGAATTTGTCGAAGAGGCTAGAGCTTAGTAGAATAGAGTGTAAGCTATGAATAAAAGCCTAAAGCCATCAACTAGGAAGAAATAAAAACGAACAGTGACCATTCTGACGATTGGTTAATAGTACGCCTTGATTCCTTCAACCCACTCTGCTAAAATAACACTTAGAAAGAAGGCAAGCGGCCTCCGCCTTTTAGCTCTGTATTCTCATAAGCCCTTGGTCGGCGGTTCGAATCCACCCGCTGCCACTGGAAGTATGAAGCATATAGCCGGGTCTAAGTAAACGAATTAAAAGCAATTGCTGAGAGGAGACAACGCAATGGCAGTAGATGGTACCTATAACATTATAGTACAGACACCAATGGGGGCACAAAAGAGCAAGATAACGCTTAAGACGGACGGCGATTCTTTGAATGGCACCGACGAATCTGCTATGGGTACCTCCACCTTAACTGGCACGGCGAAGGGCAATGAGGTTCAATGGGAAGAAACGGTAAAAACCCCAATGGGTGAGATAAAACTCAGCTTTAAAGGCGAGGTGGAGGGGAACAAGATATCAGGGCAGGTGACATCTCCATTTGGCTCCGTCCCTTTCGAGGGTACCCGGGCGTGAGTTTTTGATAAAGGTCAATGGTTCGAATCCGATCACCCCGACCATAGAATTGCAAGGGGGGTCGAGATTTCTCTCGATCCCCCCTTTTTACCTCTGTGGCTGCACAAAAGCCTCAATTGTCCAGAAAGAAACACCCCGATACCGGACTTTGGCATGGTATATTCATCTATATACACCGTATTCCTTGGTGAATTCAATCATTGCTTTAAGGTTTTCCGGCTTAACCTCATCGGTAGAGCTTCTCGGCGATAGAATATAGCCGCCGTCCTTACCGACGACATCAATCAGTTTCTTACAGTAGTCTTTGATATCCTGGACTGTCCCTGTTAGCAGTAACGTGGATGGGACATTCCCCTCGATACAGATATGGTCTTTAAGGATCTCCTTGGCTCGGAAGATGTCCGTCCTATCCAACCGGGCAAGTAGCTTGCCCTTGGGAAACTCGAGAAGGTACTCCAGCCGTGATGTGCAGTCTCCCTCGAAGAAGATACAGGGTGTTCCTCCACGTTCGATAAGGGTCAGGACAAGCTTTTTGAACGTCGGCCAGTAGAAGGTGTCGAACTGTTCTTTTGATAAGAAGTCGTCTGAGCCCCGCGTGACGGTCATGAATAGCCTGATGTGCCCGTCCTCATTCGGTTGAGGCATCGGTCTATCAAGAGTCTGTTTTAGGATAAATTCACACAGCTCAATAAGCTTGTCAGCCTGGCGAAACATGTCGAACATGGTGCCGGTCATCCCACGCAGGGAATGTGATACTACGTCGTAGGGTGGCATCGCAGCGCCTTGATACCACTGCGGAAAGCCCATATCGCGCAACAGCTTATTGAATCTCTCCTGCCTGTAGCGCCATCTCCTCATTTCACGCCCAGCTTTCTGCAGGGTACGGACGGCTTTTATCAGCCTCGGTTCGGAAAAAGCAAGCGCCAGCATTTGTATGCCCATCGGGCCCGAGCCCAGGTCAGATAACTTCGGTAGCATTGACAGACCTTCTAGATTCTCGCTGGTACGCGACATGAACACCCGCAGCATGTAGTCGGATGGGTCATTCATGTACTGGTCGAATTCGTCTGCCTTCATATTATCGATTTCTATAGACTGGTGCCCGTGATTAGGGTCGACCCCGTATCCAGGCCATCTCATCTGTTTCGGGTCTAAAATTTCCAGGGCTTTCCCCGGTGTAAATCCCTGCACGAATACCGAGTCCGGCTGGAAGTCCTGCAAAGTCTTCTTATAGGCTGCGTACCAGGCATCATAATCGTAGTAAGCGGCGGAATAGGGTATGCCAGTATATCTGGCAGCGAAATAGCCTATCGGGCATGTTACCGGGACCCGGTCCGGAATCCTGAGCTGAATAGCGTCCATCAGTCTCTTTTCACGTTCTTTACGTAGCTGCTTGGGCGTTTTAACCTGACCAATATGTTGACCCATATTACTTTCCCTCCAACTTTACTCGCTTCAGGACAAAGCATAACATAATCGAATTGTATTTTACTAACAGATATGGTGCTACGAGGAAGACACCCAACAAAATGGACTTTTGTTACTCAAGGTGAACAATACGACCTATTGTTATCGGGAAAAGCTGACCCTTGCTTATTCCGGACTATAAACGTCGGACTCAAACGCTGTCAACGAATAGTTTTGTCACTACCTATTGAATTCGCTGGATAGCGCAACGTCTTCACAAGTCAATCACCAGTGTCATATGGATAAATGCCTGACAAAATGAGCAAATATTCGTTCTAGTAAATGGAGGCATGGCTCATATCAATTAGTTTCCAGAGGGACGGTTCAGTTATGGTATACTCTAAACGGATAAGTAGGTTGCTCTTTGTGAGACCGCAGCTATGCACGCGGAACGAGGCTCAGGCAAAAGAAGAAGTAAGGAAGCTGCTCTGGCCGCTCTCTACGACGAGTACTATGACAAGATTGTACGGTACATTTTTGCCAGGATAGGCGATCGCGCTGAAGCAGAGGACTTGGCAGGAGAGTCGTTTGTGAAAGCACTGCACTCTTTGGACTCATATAAAGAGCGAGGCATTCCAATGCATGCCTGGTTGTTCAAGATTGCCCATAACTTAATTGTGGACTACCTTCGCCGAGGGGCAAAACGCAAGACTGTTCCCATTGACACAGTCGAGGTAGCAGAAATGTCCGATCCACAGGCAATAGCAGAAATCAATATGAAACGGGCAAGGCTAGCCAGCGCGCTTGACCAGCTTACCCCATCCCAGAGGCAAGTAATAGAGCTGCGGTTTTTTGGCGGGTTGACCTCAGAGGATGCTGGACGAATTTTGAACAAAAGTAGCGGAGCTGTACGTGAAATGCAGAGCGCTGCTATCAGCCAGTTGCGAAAATTACTGTACGAAAATAGCAGACCAAGGATGAGGCATGGGTAAGGCTTTTAACAAGATACTTGATGAGTGTGTGGATCGCATCAACCGCGGCGAGACCGTTGAGGACTGCCTGGCTACTTACCCCGAATATGCAGAGGAACTCGAGCCTCTTCTGCGAGTCATGCTCGACGCCCAGACAGCTTACAGGTTTATACCATCCCCCACTGCCAAGATGGCAGGAAAACAACGCCTTAATGCTGCTCTTGAAGCATTAGAGCATAGACAAAAGGAAAGACAGCCGTGGTCTCAATGGTTTATGGGTAAGCCAAGGGTATGGATTACGGCGGCTGTAGTTCTTTTAATAGCCCTAGCAGGATACTTCGGGCTTAGACCAATGCTGTTCCCCAGTGAGACTATTACCGAGCCAGGTCCGTCTATAGTATCACCCAGCCTTCAGCCTACTACCGAGCCGGCTTTTTCTCCAGTATCACCCAGCCCTCAGCCCAGCCCAGAGGGCAACTTCGTCTTCCTGATCAGTGATGAGGTCAATGCCATCGGCGATTTTGAGAGCCTGAATGTGACCATTTCAAAAATCGGTCTTCAAACGGCTGGTGAGTCGGAGCGGTGGGTTGAGTTCACCCCGGAGATAGAAACGGTTGACTTGACCCAGTTGCAGGGGGACAAAGCCCACGAAATCTGGCGGGGCAATGTGCCGACAGGTCAATATTCTCAAGTATTTATCTACGTGAGCGAAGTCAGGGGCAAGTTAAAGGCAACCGGGCAAATTATAGAGATAAAACTACCCAGCCATAAGTTACATATGTCAAAGCCGTTCCAGGTGACGGCTGATACAGTTACCATTTTTACTTACGACCTTACTGTGGTAGCAACCGGCCAAAACGGGAAATATATCCTCAAACCCCAGATCGATCAGAGCGGTATCCAGCAAAAGCCGAGCGAAAGCGAGTGAAAGGGCAAGAAGCAGTACTTTGTGACCATTGTTGAACCTGCCTCTCTAGAACTGCAATTACTCTCTACTGACACTTTCTACCGTATTTCGTTATATATATTAGGAAGCCCAATGGATCCATAGGCTGGAATAAATCGAAGGGGGTAAAACTACAAATGAAGAAATGGGGTTCAATATTTGTAACATTATTGGTAGCTTTGTCACTATTCACGTCCACGGCTTATGTGTATGCTCAAGAAACAGAAGTTGCTCCACTTACTATTGAAAAGACTTCAGATAAAACCTCGGCTTCCCCTCATGAAGTTATTACCTATACTTACACTATTACTAATAATACTGTTGATGTTACTTTCGAAAATCTTACCCTGAACGACAGCAAGTTGGGAGAAATTTCTTTACCTAGCACAACCCTTGGGCCAGGCGAGAGTCTCACAGTTACTGCCACTTATACTGTAACCATTTCTGATTTACCCGAACCCGTCACCAATACAGCCACAGTTACAGCCACGGTGCAGGGCCAGGATCCGGCTGGGGAACCCGTGTCTGCGACCAGTACTGAAGTTACAATCCCTCTTACCATCAACAAAAGTCTTTTGACCAAGTCCGAGATACTTCAGCTAAGTGGTGTCCCTGGGGAAGGCATCATCAACGCACCTGGACTGCAAAAGCCGTTTAACCCAAAGTCCCAAGCAGCCGAGCACGCCGGCAAAAAGAAGTAGGTTACAACAGAATTAGAGGGGACAATTCTTCTAATCCTGTAACTAGGAGCAGGGCTTTGGAGCCCTGCTCTTTAATTCTATTTTTGTCTGCATAAGTCTGGGAACACTGCACTAGACTAATCGCCGTCTTATGGCCAAAAAACATCACCAGGCTGGGGGTAAAACTCGTTCTCCCCAATAGCCGGGTTGTCCGCTGGGATGTTGACTACAGGTCTGCCTGGCGGGGTAAAAATATAATTATCGTTCGCTCCTCCAAGAGTGGGTTTAACCTCATACCCCCCTCCGCCATTAGCTAATACTGGCACGCTAGTGGCCAAAACGAGCAGTATCGTTCCAAGTAGCACAATCGGTACAATAAATTTACGCATAGTGGTGAACCTCCTTCTGCCATTATGGGTACATCTAAGTTAATGATAGTGTGCTATAGAGATGGTGTCAAGATGACTTTACTTACCTTCTCCTCTCCTTAATCTACCGTTTTGGTGTCTCGCCTCTTGACTTCCCCTTGAAACATCCGAATGCCTGCAAAGACAGGCTTAGTCTATTCCGCCTGATACTGTACAAACTGACTTCTTGTTGGATGCAGAGGGTTGAACAAAACCGAGAAAGGTGCAACAATTATTCAACAATTTATCACCCCGCACAGAGTGCTATAATAAAAGATATTATGAAGAATCTAACACTTGACAGATTACGTGGTATCCTTCTCAGATGTTTGATCTTGACGGGTCAACCGTCACATCATACCGCAGAACTGCTTACAAATCTTATATGGCTCCCCAACGTGGTTATTTCATCTCGTGACTATTGGATTCCTCAAGACTTATGAGGAGCGGCGGCGGAACAAACGGGCCCTATACCTCTGATAAAGAACCGCCAGCACTATAATGCTGACCCCAATGACCCCAAGCAGTAGAGGGAAGTATACGGTCCCCTCGAAGGTGACAACGATAAGACGGATAATATAGGTAAAAACCCCGATGGCGCCAAATATCAGATAGATAACCTCGCGGAAGCGCAGGCTAAAACCTATCATAATGAGATACACCAGAAGGAACAGAAGCCCGAATAATATGCCTTCGCTCTCTACAAAAAGATTAACGAAAGCGATGTAAAGGCCCACCAGCCCGTATAGCTTGAACCAAAAGGCATAGGCTTTCCTTCCCCAGAGGGTTAAGGCGATACCGAGCAGGATAAGCCCTCCACAAGTGGCGGCGGTTACTTCAAGGGCATACTCCCCTCCCCCCGCGATTATCTGAGCGATATCCAGAACGGTCAGGTGGATGAAGGCGGCCACAATCAGGGATATGAGGGAGAAGCGGATGAGAAATAGCATCGCCAGAGTCCCGGCAAGACTTCCCAGGCAGAGGTAGAGGATGACAAAACGAAGGCTATAAAGGGATGCTCCAGCAGGCCAAGCACCGACCAATTTCTCTATGGTATAGATGAAGAGGGGCAGTATCGCTGTGGCTACAAACAGGAGGAGCCCACCTGCCGTAGGATAGCCTTTCCTGAAACGAAGCCAGAATCCCAGGGCACCAATCACGAGCATAGCCCCAAGAGCCACGCCCAGGTGTGCCCAATCGGTGAGGTCCTCCCAATTCATGCCCACGAAAATGGCAAAGGAGAAGAAAGCCAGCAAGCCTCCGAAATAATAGGCTACGGTGACCAGGTTCAGACCGGCTTTCCTTTCCTTCGCCTCGGGCTCAGCTTCCAGGCTTTCTTCGGCCAGGATAGACCTTAGCTGTTTATCGGATAAAAGCCCCAGTTGCTGCCAGCGCCTGAGGTCTTCAATAGTGAAATTCTTCTTGGGCATATCTTAGCTCTCGCCAGATACTAGCACCTCGTAGCTGTTAAGTCAATCGCATACTCTAAAAGAAGGCCCTTCTTTGCACTAATCTAATCGATGAGAAAATGGTTGAAAATATTAACACGGCGAGAATTGGTCCAAGTATAATCCACACAAGTGGGGATTGTGGTGCTTCTTTGACCATAAACGAACCTTGAAGACCATTAACATCCACAGAGTAAGTACCAGCTTCATCCTTGGTTGTGGTAAAGGTCACCCTTTCACTACCGCCAGCAAGGGTTATTTCCCTCGTTTCTTCTATCACCTCATCTATCTTAAGGGTTACGATATAGCTGCCTTCTTGCTCACCCGTATTAGTCACTAAAACGCTTATACTCACCATTTCGCCAATATTAGCCTCAAGCGGGGAGATACTCAGCAAACTGGGGGCAAAAGCAGCTGGTGCCGGTGGAGGTAGGGGAGCAATGATACTAAAAGTACTGAGGTGGTCGGTAAGGGTCGTAACAATATTATTCACCGTATCAACCACCGATGGTGACACCAGCCATTCGCCAACATCTTCATTGTAGCAGGCTATAACCAGAGCCTCTTCAGCCACTCTCAGGGGAATTTCATACGGGTAATAGCTACAGGCTATAGTAACTAGCCGGTCAAAGATAGTCCCTGGGGGTCCCAGGTCATAGGATAGCCCAACAATATTAGCCTCTGGAGGTGGCGGCAGCGACGTCTCATTGATGGTAAGTTCTAAACTGATAAGCGGCTCGCCGTCTTTATCCCGGACAATAGTACCCTCAGGAATAACGATACGAAGCATCTCATCTTCGGAGATGAACTCTTCCGGGAAAAAGTGGGCGATGATTATCGTATCAGTATTAATCTCTACCTCTGTTGGGTTCTCATTGCCCGTCAGGTCTCCGCTCCAGCTGACGAAGTAATAGCCAGATGCTGGCACCGCCTCAAGGTGGACAAGCTCACCCTTCGTCACGGTACAGGTATCGGGATAGAATGGTGGCACCTGCCCATCCACCTCGATATCACCACCGCCGGTCGGGATGACATCAACGCTAAGAGTCCTGGTTACTAGGGGTGGCAGGGGTGGTTGCGAGGGTGGTGACCCACCACCGTCCGGACAACCTCATTGAGCCTCAACTGGCTTCGCCGTGAATAACACCAGCATTGGCAGCACCAATGCCACGGTTAACCACAACAAGGCAATTTTGACCAGCTTCCTGTTCATATCTTTCGCACCTATATTATATCACATTGCCCCGCCCTGACTATACAAATTCTGTTAGACGGTAGAAATATGATATAATGCCTTATTTTGGGAGATAACGTGGGAAAAGAGGTTCAGCCGCAACCAATCGGTCTGCGTTCATTACCCAGGCAACAGATAATCATTACTCTAGGCGGAGTACTCCTGACCATGTTCTTGAGTTCGCTGGATCAGACGATTGTTGGTACGGCTACGCCACGCATTATTGCTGACCTTGGTGGATTTGCCCACTATACCTGGCTGGCTACAGCCT
>CAZHLO010000007.1:11501-14256 GCA_964533385.1 uncultured Dehalococcoidales bacterium
CGCATTATTGCTGACCTTGGTGGATTTGCCCACTATACCTGGCTGGCTACAGCCTATATGGTGACTTCAACCATCGTACTGCCGATAGTGGGCAGGCTAACTGATATGTACGGTCGTAAGCCCTTTTTTATTGCCGGAATTGCAGTTTTCGTCATTGGTTCTCTACTCTGTGGATTAAGCCAGACTATGACCCAGATCATCATCTTTCGCGGCCTTCAGGGTATTGGTGGCGGCATCCTGATGGCAAATGCTTTCACCGTTATTGGCGACCTTTTTCCGCCTGCCGAACGTGGGAAATATGTCGGTCTAGTAACCGCCGTCTTTGGCGTATCAGCGGTGATTGGCCCAACTTTAGGCGGATTCATCACTGACACCTTTTCCTGGCACTGGATATTTTATATAAACATTCCTCTTGGCATTATCACTATCGTTCTATTCATTTTCTTCTTCCCCCACTTCCGGCTGGACAATTTGAAGCATAAGGTTGACTATACCGGTATGACCGCATTGGTACTTGCCGTAGTACCGCTGATGCTAGCTCTATCCTGGGGTGGAACTGAATATCCCTGGGTATCGGTCCCCCTCATCAGCCTGCTTGTCTTATCAGCAGCCGCTGCCATAGCCTTCCCCATAATCGAAGGTAAAAGTGAGGAACCTATTGTACCTCTCCGCATCTTCAAAAATCCGATTGTAGCTATATCGATTTCGATCACCTTTCTCTCCGGTATTGGCATGTTCGGCAGTATCATTTTTATTCCCCTCTTCTTTCAAGGGGTTCTGGGGCTATCGGCTACTACCAGCGGCAGTTTTTTGACGCCCATGATGCTTAGCCAGGTATTCGCCAGTTTTACCTCCGGCCAGTTACTAGCTCGTACCGGCGGACATTACCGTCTTCAGGGTATTTTTGGCCTAGCCATCATGGCTTTAGGCTTGGCGCTTATCTCTAGGGTGACTCCCCAAACAAGCTATGCCACTGCTGTGGTAAACATTGCCCTTATCGGCTTTGGACTGGGCATCACCATGCCACTTTATACTATTGCTGTTCAGAACACAGTCCCCTACAACGTCCTTGGTGCCGCTACTTCTTCTGTGCCCTTTTTCCGTACCATCGGCGGTACTGTCGGCTTGTCAATCTTCGGCTCGATAATGGCTAACCGCCTTGCTTCAGAGTTCATTACTAAACTCCCTGAAGTAGTAAAGACACTTATACCACCAGAGCTGTTATCTTCAATAACACACAGTGCTCAGGTACTGGTGAGTCCAGAAGCGCAAGCTCAATTGCAAGCCGTGTTCAGTAATATGGGACAAGAAGGGACGGTTCTCTATAACCAGACACTCCAGACACTACGTGAAGCTCTTAATTCTGGTCTTACCCAGGTTTTTCAGGTAGCCTTTGTTATAATTGTTCTTGCCTTCATCACCAACCTGTTCCTCAGAGAAATCCCGCTCCGTAAGCAACATATGATTGATGGCTCTGGAGGTAATCAGAAAAGCCAATAGACGCAGTTATAAAAAATAGCCGTTTTTTCAGCGCAAACCCTCTTTCACTCTTTTGAGCGCATAGCACTACACATCACCACCATAAATTGCTACAATTATCCTTACTTAATAGTAGCTGGCAAATCTAGCTGAAAGGAGGAAATCAAATGGCTACACTGGATAAATTACAAGCTAGAATTACTCGTCTGGAGGATATCAAGCAGATAGAGAAGCTACAAAGAATATATGGCTATTATCTAGATTATAACGAGTACCAGAAGGTGGTAGACCTCTTCTCGGATAATGCTGATTCGGTAGAAATAGCCGACTACGGAGTCTACAAGGGCAAGCAGGGGGTGAAAAGGTTCTACCTGGAGCTCTTGGGGGGCAAACCACCCAGAGTAGGCGAGCTATCCATAGGTATGATAATGCAGGGTGTGGTAGATTTAGACCCTAACGGTAAGACCGCCAAGGGCAGGTGGTATTGCATGATGATTGAGGCCAAACCCACGCTCTCCCGGCATGAGGGTGAACTTAAACAGCTCTGGGGCAATGGTATCTATGAGAATGAGTATGTTAAAGAAAATGGGAAATGGCTGTTTAAGAAAGTCTTCTTCTTCCTTAATTTCCGTACTCCCTATGAAGCTGGCTGGTTAAAGGTTCCTGTGGTCGGTCAGCATGGGCCCAGCACCCAAGTGCCACCGGATGCACCACCTACCTTCTATTATCCCTATCCATCAGGAATTCACCTACAGCCTCATTACAAGCATCCCATTACCGGTAAATAAAACACTCTGTTCTGTTACTAAAAGCGGTCTATGGAGAAAAGAGGAAAGAGGCGAGAAATGAATCTGGAAGAACTGGAAAAGAGGGTAACCCTCATGGAGGATATCCAGGAGATAGAAAATCTACAAAGAATATATGCTTATTACTTTGACTTACAGAGGTGGCAGGACATAGTAGACCTATTCTCGGACAATGCTGAGTCTGTAGAAATAGTAGACCATGGCTTGTTCAAGGGCAAAGAGGGCGTCAAAAAGATGTACTGGGACTGGATAGGCCAAGGGGGTAAATCATTCCGTGAAACATGGGTGCAGTTCATCATTATGCAAATTGGAGGGGTGGTTGATGTTGCTCCCGATGGCAAGACTGCCTGGGGCAGATGGCAGACCTGGTTGTGTGAGGCTAAGCCATTTGGGGCATACCCCAGACAGGAGTGGCTACATGGATACTACGAAAATAAATATGTTAAAGAAAACGGGAAATGGCTCTTCTC
>CAZHLO010000008.1:0-5962 GCA_964533385.1 uncultured Dehalococcoidales bacterium
CCCTTCCCCTTGTTAAGGGGAAGGGGGAGGATTTTTTTGAAAGAGGGGGCTAGCGCCCCTCTTAGACACCCTTTTCGAGACGAGATAACCTGCTACTTCTTCTTTGCCTGCTTAAGTTCTAGTAGCATCTGTAAGTTGCCCAAAACCCTTCGTCTTTGGCTATCCCGATAGCCCCATATCTATACTGAGGATCAAGCAGAATTTCTCGGTGTCCTGCTGTACTAGACATCCAAGCCTCCACTATAGCTTCCGCCGTAGCATAGATTGAGGAGACATAGCTTGCACCATAACAGCATTCGGCAAACACTCCACCTGTATCATGATATAGAAAACCCTTCTGCTGCATATTTTGACTATGTATCCTAGCACCACTATGCAGTGTTTCGTCCCATAGAACAGGCGGTATACCTCTCGTTTCTCTCTCCACATTTATTAGCCTAAAAGTCTCTTGCTCCAGTGCTAGTAAAGCTTGCTCTTCCCTCTGCGCTTTTTCTAGTGCCTGCTCTCCCTCCATTACATCCGCGATGAAAGGCTTGGCATCATTTATAGCAATAGCAAAACCCATCCCCTCCACTGCTTCTTCCACGATTTTGGCAGTGACTATTCCTACGACTTCTCCCTTTGAGTTTATTAGTGGACCGCCACTATTGCCTGGATTGAGGGCGGCATCTGTTTGAATATAAAGTACTCCATCGCCTGTGCGAAATGCTGAAATTATACCTTTGGAAACAGTTGCTTCCCCCTCCAAACCAAGTGAATAACCTATGGCTATGACTTCTTCTCCGGTCTTAAGCTCATCAGAATTACCAAGGGTTACTACCGGAAAATCAAACCCACTAGCTGAAATTTTTATAATTGCTAAGTCTCTAAACTCATCCCTACTAATAACCGCACCGGGGAATTGCCCACCGTCCTTCAAGATAATTATTGCTGACTGGACATTTTCAACAACGTGGTTACTTGTGAGTACATAACCCGATTCATCAATAATCATCCCCGAGCCTCTAGCTTCCTCTGTTTCTACTCTAACTACCGCAGGTTCAGCCTTCGCTACGGCACTAGCTATACCCTCTGGCGTAGTGGTGGGAGATGTGGGAGTAGAAGTGTGAGATGTGATAGTTTCCCATCTTTCTCCAACCCAGGCAATTCCCCTGTCCTTAATGGATGACAAAGGCTCTACACCAGCAAATGCACAAACAAGTGCAATCCCTAGTAGCGAAAAGAAGACCAATTTGAAACTAGGCTTTGCGTGTCTGTACCAACGGCGGCGAACCACCCATATAACCCAAATTAGAAATCCGACAGCTGCTAGAAATATTATAGTGCCCTTGATGGGGCTAGTTTGATGTGTAAATAGAGTGTAACCAGTCCAAACTACCAGTCCTAAGCCAGCGATAACGAGGAGATTGAAAAATAGTCTGCGAATTGTCAGAGGTATATGCCACCATAATCGACGAGGTGTCCACTTTTTTATAGCCCGTAGAGGGGCCAGAGAAACCCGATGTGGGAAAATGGGTCTTGTTTTTCTTACTTCGCTCAATGTACGACCAGTAGCTTTGCATCTTAAATTAAGACACTCATACTGTCCAGAATGAGAATTATAAAATAAAGATTTACTACGGCATATGGGGCAAATACCCGTAAGAGAGGCATCCCTAGAAATGTTTCTATATCTTTCGTCTTCTCTCTTAGACATGGCTAATTTACCTTTTCCGTTTGCCTACTTCCCCCTACCCCAAGCGGGAGTTTAAGAGGACACTAGTCCTCTTTTTATATTATACTCCCCCTTCCCTTCACAAATAAATAAGGGAAGGGGGTCAGGGGGATAGGATTACCAACAAGCTCGCATTTTTGCATTTTAGCCCGGCTTATGTTATATTTATATTAGCTAAATTAAATATAGACGCTAGGGGTGCTTTAAAAGGCTGAGAGGCGCTTTGACGCCAACCCTTGGAACCTGATCTCGGTAATGCGAGCGGAGGGAAGCAAGCAGCAATTCAGACCAAGGGTTTTGTAAAGCGACAGCCCTTGGTCTTATTTTTTGTGGAGGCAACTATGACACAACTGGAACTGGCAAGAGAAGGAAAAATTTCAGCACAAATGAGGCTGGTGGCAGAGAGTGAAGGGGTGGAGGCTGAGTTTGTGCGGCGGGGAATAGCCGAAGGGACAATAGTTATCCCGGCTAATATCAAGCACGAAAACCTCGTTCCCTGCGGCATAGGTCAAGGACTCAGGACCAAGGTCAATGCCAATATTGGCACCTCATCCGACTTTGGCGATATAGATACTGAGATGGAGAAGCTGCGGGTGGCTACCAGCTGTGGCACCGACACCGTTATGGACTTATCAACCGGCGGCGATATATCAGCTATCCGGCGGGCGATTATTGCCTCAAGCCACATACCAGTGGGAACGGTGCCTATCTACCAGGCAGGGATTGAAGCCATCACCCGATATGGCGCCATCGTCAAGATGACGGCTGATGACCTGTTCTCCGCCATTGAGGAGCATGCGAGAGACGGCGTTGACTTCATAACCGTGCACTGCGGCGTCACCCAACGAGCCGTTGACCAGCTAAAGCAGCAGAAAAGGGTGGCTGATGTGGTATCGCGGGGCGGGGCTTTCTTGATAGGCTGGATGCTTCACAATGAGCGGGAAAATCCTCTTTATGAATACTACGACCGCCTACTTGAGATAGCCAGAGAGTTTGATGTCACCTTGAGCCTCGGTGATGGCATGCGCCCCGGTTGCCTGGCTGACGCCACTGACCGGGCTCAGATTGAGGAGTTGCTGGCTATTGGCGAGCTGGTAAGTCGGGCTAGAGCAATCGGTGTCCAGGCAATGGTTGAGGGCCCGGGGCATCTGCCTTTAAATCAGATTGAGGCTAATGTCCAACTGGAGAAGGCTATCTGCAAAGGGGCACCCTTCTATGTTTTAGGTCCGCTGGTAACCGATGTTGCTGCCGGCTATGACCATATCACCGGAGCCATAGGGGGAGCTATTGCCGGCGCCGCTGGCGCCGATTTCCTGTGCTATGTAACCCCGGCGGAACATCTTTCCCTGCCCGACCCTGAGGATGTAAGGCAGGGGGTTATCGCCTCGCGTATTGCCGCCCACGCTGCCGATATTGTCAAAGGAGTCAAAGATGCCTCAGAGTGGGATAGGAAGATGGCAGTGGCCAGAAAGAAGCTGGACTGGGAGGAGCAAGCTAGGCTTTCCTTATACCCTGAGCTGGCTCGCCAGGTTCACAGCAAGCATGCCTCCACCGGCAAGGCCTGCAGTATGTGCGGGAAGTTCTGCGCCATGGAGCTGGTGGAAAAATATTTAGGTATCTCGGCAATCAGGTGCTAGCTTTTATAACGGAGGAAATATGGAAATCAGCGAGGTAACCATATCTAAGGCAATAATCGAAAGCTTTGTGAAGGATTTTATGGGGGCGATGGAGGTGGACGTGGCTATAGCCGGGGCAGGACCATCTGGTATGACCGCCGCCTATTACCTGGCAAAGGAAGGGGTGAAAACGGTTGTCTTTGAGAGGCAACTGCGTGTCGGGGGTGGTATGCCGGGTGGGGGGATGATGTTTAACCGTATAGTAGTGCAGGAGGAAGGGAAAAGGCTATTAGATGAGTTTGAGGTAGAGACCAGAGAGTATGGAAAAGGCTACTACATTGCCGATTCTTTGGAGGCTATCTCCACTATTTGCTCTAAGGCAATAAAGGCTGGGGGAAAAATATTTAATCTGGTCAGTGTCGAGGATGTAGTGATAAGGGAGAATGATAGGGTAGCTGGATTGGTGCTGAATTGGAGTGCCACTTCACTGGCGGGATTGCATGTGGATCCATTAGCTATAAGGGCAAGGATAGTGATAGATGCTACCGGACATGCTAGCGAAATTTGTCGTATAGTGGCCAATAAGATTGGAGCCAAATTAAGTACCAAAACCGGGGGGGTTATAGGAGAGAAACCAATGTGGGCAGAGAGAGGAGAGAAAGAGATAATAGAGAACACCAGAGAGGTGTATCCAGGCTTAATAGTTGCTGGCATGGCGGCTAACGCTGTGTTTGGTTCACCAAGGATGGGGGCTATTTTTGGTGGTATGCTTCTCTCCGGGAAACGAGCGGCTGAGGTCGCCATAGAAATTGTGCAAAAGAGATAAAAATGGGTAGCAGTTTTAATCTAGGTAAGATATTTGGCATCCAGTTCCGGCTGCATTATACCTGGTTCATAATATTCTTTTTAATAACCGTTTCGCTTTCGTGGCAGGTTTTCCCCGTTTTCTATCCAGGCTGGAGTCAATCACTTTACTGGGGCATTGGTATAGTTACCACCCTGTTATTCTTTGCCTCGGTGGTAGCCCATGAGCTAGCTCATAGCCTGGTGGGCAGAGCCAACGGCATACCGATAAAAAGCATAACCCTGTTTATCTTTGGCGGTGTGGCTCAGATGACCAAGGAGGCAACCAAAGCCGGCGCTGAATTCAAAATGGCAGCCGCTGGTCCCGCCTGCAGTCTGGCAATTGGCGGGGTATTTGCCCTGGTCTGGTTTTTAACCCAAGACTTAACTGAACCGGTGGCGGCTATGGCTTTTTATCTGGCTGAGGTTAATGGGCTACTAGCTGCCTTCAACCTGATTCCAGGCTTCCCCCTAGACGGTGGGCGTGTCTTCCGCTCCTTAATGTGGCGCTTTAGCGGTAACTACCAGCGTTCGACCCGAATTGCCACCCGAGTGGGACAAGGTGTAGCCTATACCTTTATTCTGGGGGGAATCTTGATGATAGTCCTCCTCAATGAGTGGCTAAGTGGCCTATGGATAGTCTTTATCGGCTGGTTCCTGCAAAATGCCGCCTCAACTAGCTATCGCCAGACTCAATGGCGTGAAGCCCTCCATGGCTTTACCGCATCGCAGGTGATGACCTCCGACTACCAGGAAGTTCCACCAGATATTACCGTCGACGAGCTGGTTAAGAGATATGTCCTGCCTACCGGGCAACGTTTCTTCCTGGTGGCTGATGAAGGCGGGGCTAAGGGGATTTTAACCATGCGCAATATAAAATCCGTTCCTCAAGTACGCTGGGATACGACCCAAGTAGAGAAGATAATGCTCCCTATTAACCGGCTAAAGGCAGCCCGTCCCGAACAGGATGTCTTAAGCATAGCGGAAGAGATGAACGAGAATGATATAAACCAGATACCGGTGGTAAGCGAGGGGAAGGTTATCGGGTTGATTACCCGTGAGAACCTGATAAGGTTTATGCGCACCCGCTCCGAGCTGGGGATGTAGACGGTGAAATTGCCTGATGCAATAGTCATAGGCGGCGGACCAGTAGGCAGCTATGTTGCCGGCAAGCTAGCGGGAATGGGGCATGAGGTGGTGGTGCTGGAGCGGCATAAACAGCCCGGGGAGCAGGTTTGCTGCACAGGGATTGTAAGCCAGAAGTGTATCACCTCCTTTGCCATTGAAGAAGATATTATTTTGAGAAAGGCAAACAGTGCCAAGCTATTTTCGCCCTCGGGGATATTGATTAGGCTCTGGCGTGAGCAAACTCAGGCTTGCATTATAGACCGGGCAGCCCTCGATGTAGCCTTGGCGGGCAGAGCCCAAGATAAGGGGGCAAGATACCTACCCAATAGCCTGGTCAGGAATTTACAGGTTGGAGATGATAGGGTCAGGGTTGAGGCAGTCCGCCAGGGTGAAAGGCTAAACCTCGAAGCCAGAGCCGTAGTCATTGCCACCGGCTTTGGCTCGACATTGGTTGAGAAGCTGGGCTTAGGTAGAGTTGGCGACTTTGTTAGGGGAGCCCAGGCTGAGGTAGAAACGAGGGGGGTTGATGAAGTGGAGGCTTACTTTGGACGGGAGATAGCTCCTGGTTTTTTTGCCTGGCTAGTGCCAACCCTGCCCTCCAGAGCTCTGGTGGGGTTGCTCTCCCGTCGCAGCCCGAAGCTTTACCTGAGAAGGTTAATGT
>CAZHLO010000008.1:5972-14191 GCA_964533385.1 uncultured Dehalococcoidales bacterium
CCCTAAAGGCTCAAGGAAAGATAGCCTGGGATAAGGCTCAAGTCAGCTATGGAGGGATTCCACTAAAGCCATTAGCCAGAACCTATGGTGACAGGTTGCTGGTGGTAGGGGATGCCGCCGGACAGGTGAAGCCAACCACTGGCGGTGGCATCTACCATGGTTTGCTCTGTGCCGATATAGCCGCTGATACTTTACACCAGGCGTTGAAAGGTGATAACCTTTCAGGCAAGACTCTGGCTAACTACCAGCGCCGGTGGCGCAAAAAACTGGGGCGAGAGCTGGAGATTGGCTACTATGCCAGAAAATTTTATGAGCGCCTGAGTGACAGGCAGGTCGATAGGATATTCGACCTGATAAAATCCCATGGCATTGACCAAGCCTTGCTTCAGGCAGAGGATTTGTCCTTTGACGGGCACGGCGAGGCGATAATGAGGTTAATAGGGCACAAGATTGTATCCAACGCCTTGCAGGCGATGAAGGCTCCTTTCTCATTCAGGAGGTAGTGATGAATAGTAGCAGCCAGAATCCGAACTTGGGTGAGGCCGCCAGTAGTTTTCTTGCCAGCCTACCAGCCAAGGAAGGAGAGGTAAGCCAGCAGGCGATATATGGCTTTGTTCGCTGGTATGGTTGGGAGCACCCCTTCACTGGGCTCACTGCCCACGAGGTGGCTAACTATGCTGAGCACCTATCACTATCACAGGCCAACTACGCAACTAATCTTGAGATAATACGAGCCTTTCTGGTTTATGCTAAAAAGCAAGGCTGGAGCAAGACTAACCTGGCTGCTTACCTCAAGCCCAAGAAGGCAAAAGCCAGGACACCCTCCCCAGTAAAACAGAATTGGCTACAGGCTACCTCTTTAACTCAGCAAGGACATGCAGCACTTAAGGCTGAGCTCACCGACCTTAAAAGCCGGCGGGCTCAGCTTATCGATGAGATGCGTAAAGCGGCGGCAGATAAAGACTTCCGGGAAAATGCACCTCTGGAGGCAGCCAGGGAGGAAAGGGGGCACCTGGAGGGGCGGATTAGAGAGCTAGAAGAGGCTCTGAAATCAGTAACTATCATTGATAAAACAGAGAAGGTCGCGCCTAAAGTAGGTATGGGTGATAGCATTGTCCTGCGTGACCAGGCTTCCGGCGAGGAGCTGCGCTATACTATAGTTGGTCCCAGGGAGGTAGACCCGACCAAGGGGAGGATTTCCAGCAATTCGCCCATAGGTAAAGCCATTATCGGGCGAGCCCAGGGAGAGATAGTGGAGATAACAGCACCGGTGGGCAAGCTGCGATATCAGCTGGTGCAGATTGAACGCTAAACGATGATTATATTATTACTCCGGAGAAGGAAATGAGAGGCTTCCCTAAGCTGGGTCGGATTTTCGGGGTTAGCATACGGTTACATTATACCTGGCTTTTCGCTCTTGCCCTGATAACAGCACTTATGGTGACCCAGTTCGCCGAGGCTTATCCCCTGTGGCAAAGGATAAGTCTTGGCATAGCTACCAGCTTGCTTTTTTTCGTATTTGTAAGCATTCGTGAATTTATCATCAGTCTTACGGCTATCAGTAGAGGCATACCGGTGAAGAGGACTACTTTATTTGTCTTCGGTGGAGTGCCTCAGATAAGTAAAGAATCCACTCGCCCTATTCTTGAGCTGCTGGTGGCGGCGGCTGGACTTTTGTCTACCCTGGTAATAGCCGGAGTGTTTTATATTATTTATGGTGTATTTGTAAATGCTGGCAGTGTTGTGATTGCCGGACTCATCCAATGGTTAGCCTATATTTATTTCATTCTGTTTTTATTCCACTTCATTCCCGGTTTGCCCTTAGATGGAGGCAGAATCTTGCGGGCACTGCTGTGGAAAGTGACTGGTGATTATGAGCGGGCAACACTTATTGCTAGCTGGAGTGGATGGTTTATTGGCTTACTCTGTATCGCCAGTGGGATTCTGTTACTGATTGCTGAACGTCAATGGTTTAACGGGCCAGTGCTGGTTGGCGCGGGATGGGTTTTGCTGGCCGCAGCCACACAGAGTCGCCGTCAGGCGACTCTGCTGGAGGCTCTAAAGAAAATTAAGACTCAGGATATAATGACCAGAGAACATTCTCTTGCCAGCCCCCGGTTCACCATCGGTCAATTAATCCACGAATACATTCTGGTTACCGGGCAGCGCTACTTCGCCGTAGCTGATGATGGTAAACTGCAAGGGATAGTGACTATGAGTGATATAAAACGGGTACCTAAAAAGCACCGGGGCTCTCATATAGATAAAATTATGATACCCGCCAGCGAACTTAAGACCGCCTACCCCCAACAATCGGCGGCAAGCCTCCTTGGGCAAATGGACGAGCTGGGAATCGACCACATGCCAGTGCTAGAGGAAGATAAAGTAATTGGTATTGTATCTCGGGATAGTCTAATTCGCCTAGCCCGGACTCGAGCCGAGCTTGGAATGTAACCAATGCCCAGCTTATTATGGCAATGACTCAGCAGGAAGTTCGTCAATAATTTTCTTTTGTCGGATTTCCGTAGAGTAGACTCTCCATTCAGCTTTGAACCAGCGGAAGGGGCTTTCTGCCTGCGACCATATTCGTATCCTCAGGTCACGGGGGTCAGTAGTTAACCATGATACGCGTTTAATGCTGGTAAGGGGTGTGCCGGTGACTATTTCAACTTCATAATGGTTGCGCTCAATCCCCACGGGTAATAATCCCACCCCATAAATACTCCAATCTACCTGGATACAACTTCTGGGGGCAGCCCTGGTTCGCAAGTAGAGCCGATAGTCTTCAGGATTGCTAGGACCTACCCAGCGAGATTCCTGAATGCTGTTAAAAAACAGGAAGGGATTCACTAGATTAACCTCGTATCGGCTCCGCTCACCTGCGGGAGGACTTTCCCCAACCACATCCTCCCAATCCTGCCACCTAAAATAGGACTCATTCTTATGCTCCAGCCTGCCGCTAGCGACCAGAAGTCCACCGGCAACGTCCTGCCAATAATCTGTTCCCAGTAGCCAATTAGCCTTATGCTCGAAAGTGCCACTCCTAACCAAGACGGAGCATTCTATAGTTCCGCCAAAAATGTAATGGAGGATTTGCTCTGCCATGAACCCGGCTATCTCTTCTGAGCTTGCCCAATCGCTATGGCCATGCTCTCCATAGTAGATTACATCAGCGCCATCAGCATATTGAGCTGAGATTGGTATAGCGCTGTCATCCATATCTCTGGGCCAGGCGTCAATTCCACCAAGATTGAATTGGACACTATACGGTGCCGATTCAGCGGCTATGAAAGCCAGCCAGTGTTTATTGCTACCCACCCAACTCCCATCCTGAGAGCTATCGTAGTAGGCTATAGAATTACAAATCCCCTGGTCAGAAAGTAGCCATCGAGCCCGACAATAATCCATTACCGAGCCACCACCAGTAACATAATACTCGCCCAGACTCTTAATCGGGCTATTGATAGTTACCACTAATGCCACCTTATCAGCGAGGCCACCTACATTATGTGATACTGCGTAAAGGGCTGCTTTCCCTCCCGCGCTGTGCCCAATTAAGACTAGATTCTTCTTATCAGGGAAGTACTTATCAATGCTGGCAGCGATGTTATTAGCCCAGACTCTAATATCGACATCGTCGGGATAGCATCTTTGCAATTTATCAACCTGAATACTAGTGCCGGGATTGGCTTTTTCGTAGTCAAGGATATATGCCGGTATCTGCTCCGTGATGGAATCAGACAAAAGCTGCATATTACAGATGTTGCCACCAGCACCATGCAGAAAAACGAAGTTTAGCTCCTTGACCTGAGCCGGGGCTCCCAGCACTGACTGTGCTGGACTATAGAAGCCGAGCTGGACGAACAATGCAATGGCTATTAGCAAAGCCAACCGTTTCATAGTGGCGCCAAACATTTTATTTCTAAACCTCAAACAAAGGTAGCACTTGCTGTAGCCAGTGTCAATATTACAATTTTGCCGAGATGAGAGGTTTTAAGGTATAATCTGAAGCTGAGGAGAGGTGACCGAGTGGCTCATGGTGCCGCTCTCGAAAAGCGGTCTTCGCGTAAGCGGAGCGTGGGTTCGAATCCCACCCTCTCCGCCAGTAATTAGGGAGAGGTGCTGGAGTGGGCTATATTTTAAAAAAGACTAAATGCCTCTGGCCAATTATTATGTTCCCTTACTATGAAAGAAGTCACACCCGTTCTTATACCGGCAAAGAGTGGCTGAAGGATATTAAGGCTGATTTTAGTTGTGCGACACTATACCTGACTGAGCGGGATCTACGTTGTAAGATTATTTTCCCGCCTTTTCTGCTTATCGAAATCGAATTATCTGATATTACAAATATCTCAAGATTGGAAGGCAAAAGCGGGCTTCTGGAAGTTCGATTCGCTAAGGCGAAAAGGGGCTTATTGACGAAACTTGCTTTGTCTGGCGGTTCGGGAATTCCCAAGGACAGAGTGCTACTCAATCTAGGCGGCGAGGCCGAAATCTGGTACCGCGAATTGGTTAACCGAATTTCCGTGGGACCAAAAACCAGCACCTAAAAACCTTACCTCCCATCCCGTTTTTGTCACCAGAACAAGGTTGCCTCTCAGGGAGGATATGGAGTAAAATCCATATCTAGGAGAGGTGCTGGAGTGGACTATCAGGCACGCCTGGAGAGCGTGTGTAGCCTAAAAGGTTACCGCGGGTTCGAATCCCGCCCTCTCCGCCAGCCTATTCTTAGAGTCAGCTATTTCTTCTCTTTGTACTACTTCTTGGTACGCTTTTTGATTTCGTTAGCTTTGGCAATTAGATAAATCATTGCGCCCAGACAGACAAGAAAAATGCCAACGCCAATAGGACCACACCAGAAGAAGACTAACCATAAATCTTCCATATTTTACTCCTTTCGTTAACTGCTAACTCTTGTCGCCAGATTATATATGCGGACTTAAAGTGAGGTCAAGATGAGAAGTTTAAGAGGGGCTGTGCCCCTCTTTTTTAATTTCTTCCCCCTCTCCAAGAATGGAGAGGGGGATTAAGGGGGTGAGGTTGACAAATCTTAATTGCTACCATTTTGCCTCTATGTTAGAATTGCTCTGGAAATGACTAAAAAAGACCTGAAATACTGGGTCGGCTTCAGCATGATACCCCGCATCGGGCGGGTCAAAATTTCACAGCTGGAGAGCTACTTTGGCAACCTGGAGCATGCCTGGCAGGCAAACCCGGCTGATTTAAAGCAAGCTGGATTGGATAGCAGCTCGGTAAATGCCATCGCCCACTGGCGACCCAGGATTTCCCTGGATGAGGAGATGGAAAAGCTAGCACGCTACGGGATAAAGGTGCTCACCTTCCGCGATCCGGATTACCCCTCCCGGCTTAAGGAAATATACGATTATCCGCCGATACTTTATGTCAGGGGTTCCTTCCTCCCCCAAGATGAGTGGTGCCTGGCGGTGGTGGGCACCCGCCGGGCTACTGTTTATGGCCGACAGGTAACAGAGGAGATAGTAGCTGACCTAGCTCGAAGCAAAATTACTATTGTCAGCGGTCTGGCTAAAGGAATTGACTCCATAGCCCACCACAGTGCCCTGGAGGCAGGGGGCAGGACTATTGCCGTATTTGCCTCCGGGCTTGATACCGTTTACCCCGCGGAGAATGTTTCACTTGCCCGCACTATCATTCAGCAAGGGGCGTTGATAAGTGAATATCCGCTGGGCACCAGACCTAAGGCGGATAACTTCCCCCGACGTAATCGGATTATGAGCGGGCTGAGCCTCGGCGTGCTGGTTGTTGAGGCTGATGAGACCAGCGGGGCGATGATTACTGCCCACCTGGCAACCGAGCAGAATAGAGAGGTGTTCGCTGTTCCGGGTAGTATCTTGTCACCAACCAGCCGAGGGACTAACCACCTTATCCAGGAAGGGGCTAAGCTAATCCGTGACTACACCGATATCCTGGAGGAGCTGAACCTGACGGCGGTGGCTCACCAGATGGAGATTAAGGAGATTATACCCGCCTCCGATACTGAATCTCTGTTATTGAGGCAACTGAGTGCCGAGCCTACCCATATTGATGAGGTCTGCCGCGGTAGCGGTCTGCCCATATCAACCGTCAGCAGCACCCTGGCAATGATGGAGCTTAAAGGGCTGGTAAAGCAGGTCGGGACGATGAATTACGTCCTTTCGCGGGAAGTCAGAGAGGCGTACCGGGTAAAAGTAGATTAGGACGATGAAGAAGAATCTGGTCATAGTTGAGTCGCCGGCTAAAGCCAGGACGCTGAGCAAGCTCCTTGGGGGGAGCTACAGCCTTAAAGCCTCAATGGGGCATGTAAGAGACCTGCCCAAGAGCCAACTGGGGGTAAACCTGGAAAAGGGCTTTGCTCCTAAATACGTGGTGCCCAGAGATAAACAAAAGATTGTCACTGAGCTCAAAGAGGCAGCTAAAACTGCTGCTACCGTATATCTGGCTACCGACCCTGACCGCGAGGGGGAGGCTATCTCCTGGCACCTGAAACAGGTGACAAAATGGAACCGGATACCCTACCGCCGCGTCATCTTCCACGAAATAACCAAGGGAGCTATTGAGCATGCCTTCGCCCACCCCCACTCGATAAATATGCAACTGGTCAACGCCCAGCAGGCAAGACGCGTCCTGGATAGATTGGTCGGCTATAAGCTCAGCCCACTGCTCTGGCAGAAGGTGAGAAGGGGCCTTTCAGCGGGGAGAGTGCAGTCGGTGGCACTGAGAATAATCGTTGACCGCGAGCGTGAGATTGAGAATTTCGTCGCGGTGGAGTACTGGACGATTGAGGCTGAGCTGGCTAGAGCTCCTGAAGCAGCCACTTTTCGGGCATTACTGATTGGTCTTGCCGACGGCACCAAACTGGAGATTCACAATGAGCAGGAAGCGACTGAATTCAGCGATAGGCTGAAACAAGCCAGCTATAAGGTTTTAAAAGTAAGCACCAAGAAGGCGACCCGCCAGCCGGCACCACCGTTTATCACCAGCACTCTGCAACAGGAAGCCTGGCGCAAGCTCCACTTCCCGGCTAAACTGACGATGAGCGTTGCCCAGGAGTTGTATGAGGGTCTGCCCATCGGCGAGGAGGGTAGCGTGGGGCTTATCACCTATATGCGCACTGATTCCACCAGAGTCGCCCGTTCCGCCATTGCTGAAGCCAGAGAGTTTATCGCCAGTAAGTATGGCTCCAAGTACCTTCCCCCACATGTCCGCTACTTTGCCAGCAGAGTAAAGGGGGCGCAGGAGGCTCACGAAGCTATCCGCCCCACCAAGATTTGGCGGGAGCCGTCTTTGCTTAAACCATACCTCAGTGCCGCTCAGTTCAAGCTTTACCAGCTCATCTGGAAACGGATGGTGGCCAGCCAGATGGCAGCCGCCACCTTTGATAATACTACGGTTGATATTCAAGCCCGATGTCTTCGTCCCAGAGCCGACTACCTGCTGAGAGCTTTCAGTTCGGTCAATACCTTTGACGGCTTTATGGTTCTCTATACCGAGGGGAAAGATGAGGCTGAAGAAAAGATGGGTTCTACCCTGCCCCAGTTAGAAAAAGGCGACAGGCTAAAGCTGGTAGCGCTTTTCCCCGAGCAGCACTTCACCCAGCCCCCGCCCCGATTTACCGAAGCTACCTTAATTAAGATGCTGGAGCAATGGGGTATCGGGCGCCCCAGCACCTATGCCCCGATACTTTCCACCATCCAGGAGAGAGATTATGTCGACAAGACTGGCGGTAGCTTCAAGCCTACCGAGCTGGGCTTTGTTGTCAACGATGTGCTGGCAAAACACTTCCCTGACATCGTTGACATTGAATTTACCGCCCATATGGAGGAGGAGCTGGATAAGGTAGCTAACGAAAACAGGGACTGGGTGGCAGTAGTCCAAGACTTTTATATCCCCTTTGAGAATAGCCTCAAGAATGCCACCGAGCTTATGGAAAGGGTGAGGCTGGAGGAAGCGACCGATGAAGTCTGCCCCGAGTGCGGCAAGCCGATGGTAATCAAATTCGGGCGCTATGGAAAGTTCATCGCTTGCAGCGGCTACCCTGAGTGCAAATATACCAAGCCCTTCCTGGTTAAGATTGGGGTTAAGTGCCCGCAGTGTGGCGGCGAGATTGTGGAGAGGAAAAGCAAAAAGAAGCGCACCTTCTACGGCTGCAGCAATTACCCGGACTGTAGGTTTATCACCAACTTAAAGCCCATCTCTAAACC
>CAZHLO010000009.1:0-13775 GCA_964533385.1 uncultured Dehalococcoidales bacterium
GAGATCTAGTACGGTCTCGTGGGCTCGGAGATGTGTATAAGAGACAGTACTCATATCATATTCGAAATTATCTAACTGCGTTACATCCAGACGCACTTTGCCTTTGAGCATCTTTATCCTCCCTAGAAACACAAATTACCCGGATTCATAATATTGTTGGGGTCGAAGAGCTTTTTCACCCTTTTTAGTGTCATGGCATATCCGTTGGCTCTATCGTATACCAGTTTTGCCAGCTCGCCATAGGGTCGGGTAAAAAGAGCCCCTTCTTTGAGCAGGACTGGGGCAGCTTCAGTGTATAAATCCCGAACTCGTTCCACTTCGGGGCGGTTGGCGGGGTCATAGAAGAGGTCGAATTCCAGATAACAGGCTCGGTTATGCTCTATGGGTTGTAGATAGCCTCCAATGTCAGTTATAGGGTAGCCATGCTTGGTGGCTATTTCCTCTATCTTTTTGATGAACTTTGGCGCCAGAGTGGGCTTGGTGATGAAGAAAAGGCTCTGGCAGCCACCTTTGTAGAGATTCTTCCAGTAGGTCGTCTTTTTGGGCCAGGGTTGGCGCAGCATTGCCAGCAGTTTCTTTCCTGAGCCGGGAAGTCCAGGCAGACTGTCGGCGAGGGAAATTTTGGAGAACTCATTTTTGATAACCTTATTAAGAGCCTCTTCTTCATACTTAATCTTCCCCTCGGGGCGTCTCTGATGTCCGCTTATTACCAGAATGAGAGTCCAGGGCGGCAAGGACGTCCGCAACCTGGGGAAATCTTTGCTCTCATCCTCAGCCATTATCGCTGCCAGGTTAACATTGTTCAGCAGAAGACACTCCTGACCTATCCTTAGCCTCAGAACCCGATACAGGAATTCCATAATGTGGCTGAGGTCATGCACCGGAGCCAAAAATATCTTGTCCATCTTGGGCAGGTACTCAACCTTGAGGTTAGCCCAGATTACCACCCCCATAGTTCCCTGAGCACCCTGGAGAAACCTGTAAAAATCTATGCCCGGTCCAGCGGGGTTAGCCCCCTTGGATGGTGAATCGGGGTAGCCGGCGACACTAGCGGAACCAGTCCTGAAGATTTCTCCGGTGGGCCAAACCACCTCCATGCTTTGGAGCGGTTCCCCGTAATCATACACCGTATTGGTGATGACTTCCCTCTCCAGGTGGTCAGTAACCGCCGAGCGTAGAGGGTGGGGTAGTAGCGGCATCATTATCCTGAAGCCTCTTTTTCCCAGATGGCTGGTGATTTGTTCCCAGGTTACCCCGACTTCCATCCTCACCCTTCGGTTAAGTTCATCAACCTCCAGGACTCGGTTCATTCTGGTCAGGTCCAGGATGATACCGCCTCGCTTAGGGATGGTAGCCCCATGAAAGTGCACCCGCGAACTAACCGGCACCACGGGAAGCAGATGTTCGTTGGCAAATTTGATGACCCCTTGAACTTCTTCAGCCGTTTTAGGTTTCACCACACAATTAGGCACTCCCGAGAGTGCGAGACTGAAGTCCTTAGAATAGGTGTCTAAAGTTTTAGGGTCGTCTGAAAAGTTCTCACTGCCTACGATTTCTACAAGTTTGTCCCTTCTGTTCATAGTTTTACCTCCCGCTTTCGCGTGGTGCTTCACCGTGTCAAGGAAAATTGACCCTGCAGGTATATTGGGTCTGAGGTGTAGCCACCTCAAGCTGGGTATCCAGCAGTTGTAAGTAAATGCCGGTGCACTTTCGCTGCTTCAGGATAGCATAAAAGCCTGCTTGTTGGCAACAGGTAATTTGTCTTGAGGCGCTTAGGGGGAGTGGAGCGGGAGTGGTGATTACGAGATGCCCAACGACCTTAAGAGCGGCGTCGCTTGCTTTGCCGGCGACCACCCTTTTCCTTGTCGCGGGAGGCAGGGGTGCTAGAGGGCAGATTGACGAAGTATTTTTCTGCGGCAAAGGGCGAATAACCTGTAGAAACCTTCCGGCCACCCTCTGTAATCTCGAGCCCTACACCACATCTGGGGCACATCTGGTTCCGTGGGAAACGCAGCGCCCAACCCGCACAGTGGTATCCACACTTGGGGCATTTGCCTTCTAGCATGCCTTCATAATAATACCAGAGTGGTCATCTCTGACTGTCAAGTCTGTTGATTGGAAGGGACGGTAGGCTTCCATCCTTATCAACTTTTGTAAATGCGTTCATTCTCCGTTTTCCAGCCAGTTTCAATTGAGGTGTGAGCCAAATGCTATGCTGTCTCATATCTGCGGCTAGAATACCCAGGTTGCTTAAAGAAATTGACTATTATTGATTATTACCGACTATTATCAGAGTTGTCCTCTAGATTTTACATGCTGTATATGTTATAAACAAGTCTAGTGCTGCGGTGATGGACTAGTGGCTTGCTTTCTGGATTGGGCAATAAGACGGAGGTAAGCGATGGCTAAATATGAAGTGGTTATTATCGGGGGTGGCCCTGCTGGGCTTGCTGCCGGCCTGTACACCTCGCGTGCTGGGCTTAAAGGTCTCTTGATAGAGCGTGGCGCCTTTGGTGGGCAGATAGTGAATGCCCCACTGGTGGAAAATTACCCCGGCTTTCCCGAGGGTATCTCTGGCTCTGACTTAGGTTCACTTATGTATCAGCAAGCCACTAAATATGGGCTGGAGACGATAACTGCTGAGGTTACTGGCCTGGCACTGGGACGACCTTATAAAATCGTTACCACTGAGCGTAGCTTTGGAGCTGATGCCATTATTATCGCTGCTGGCTCAGAATACCGTAAGCTAGGCGTTCCTGGCGAGGAGATGCTTTTGGGGCACGGGGTGTCTTATTGTGCCACCTGCGACGGCTTTTTCTTTCGCCAGCGAGAAGTAGCCGTGGTGGGAGGGGGTGATGCCGCTATCACTGATGCCCTGGAACTTGTCCAGCATGCCAGCAAGGTCTACGTGATACATCGGCGAGACCAACTTCGGGCAGGACAAGTGCTCCAGCAGCGAGCCTTGGCTCAGCCCAAAATAGAGTTTATATGGAATACGGTGGTGGAGGAGATTGTGGGAGAGCAACTGGTAAAGGCGCTAAGGCTGCGCAATGTGAAGACGAACCAGTCTTCCATTCTGGAGGTGGCTGGCGTCTTTGTCGCCGTGGGTCTTAAGCCCAACAGCCAGCCCTTCGCTGGGGTTGTGGAACTTAGTGAAACGGGACATATCGTCGCTGACGAACTGATGGCTACCTCAGTCCCTGGCATCTTCGCTGCCGGTGATATCCGCAAAAGCTCAGCCCGTCAGATTGCTTCTGCTGTTGGCGATGGTGCCACTGCTGCCCTGTCTGCCTTCAATTATCTCCGAGGCTGAGGATTTTAGGGAGTATTGGCGACCCCGGGGGGATTTGAACCCCCGATCTCCACCGTGACAGGGTGGCATGTTAGACCGCTACACCACGGGGCCATTACTATTACCTAGCAGAGTCTATCAGGGGAATTTTACTATGTCAAGCTGGTTATTAATTGGAGGTATTGTTTGTCCTCTTGGTTGTGTGTTATAATATCTAATCCAATTAGTTTCTAGGGAGAGCATGGCTACTAAAGAAGATAAAAAGCTTCGAGACTATGAACTGGTCGTAATTATTAGCCCCGAGGTTGAGGATAATGCTCTTGATAATGTAGTAGATAACATAAGTCGTTTTATTACCGACAAAGGTGGCACTATTTCCAATGTAGAGCGGTGGGGTAAAAGAAAGTTAGCTTATCCGATAAAACATTTCATGGAGGGTAATTATGTGCTAGCTCGGTTCAAATCGAAGCCTACATTGGGTAAAGAGCTCGAAGCAAGTCTGCGGATTTCTGAAGAGGTTCTGCGGCACTTGCTGGTTAAAATTGAGTAGTCAAGAAACGCCTGTTTCCTACTGGTTGGGAGAGGGCGAAAGGAGTTATGACGATGTTGACCTTAAACAAAGTAATGATTATAGGAAATGTTGGGACTGAACCCGAGATGCGCTTCACTCCCAATGGCAATCCGGTAACCTCATTCCGTGTTGCCACTAATCGGGTGTATACCACCCCCGAGGGTGAGCGTAAACAGGAGACGGAGTGGTTTACCGTAGTCGCTTGGAATAGGCTGGCTGAAAATTGTAATCAGTTTCTGACTAAAGGTCGGCTTGTTTATGCTGAGGGCAGGCTGCATACCCGTACCTGGGAAGGTCAGGATGGGCAGCGGCGCTCTCGTTCTGAGATAGTGGCTAACCGGGTGCTCTTTCTGGATAGGCAGGCAGTGGCTCCTCTTCCTGGGGAGGGGGCTGAGGAGGTTGGTGCTGGTGAACCAGAGCCGGGGGAGGACATCCCATTCCCCGACGAAGGTTAGAATTGGCAAGTTTTTTAGAAGGGTTTAGGTAACTTAAGAATAGGTGGTTAAACGAAAATCTGGTGAAGCAAAGGAAAAAAGGCAGAGCCGGCCAAGGTATATACCTAGGCGTAAGTTCTGTTCTCTTTGTGTTGATAAAGTCGAGGTGATAGACTACAAAGACCCGGTTAAATTACGCCATTACATATCAGAGAGGGGAAAGATTGGGCCTCGCCGTAAAACTGGTACCTGCGCTAAGCATCAGCGTTCTCTGGCATTGGCGATAAAGAGGGCGCGGCACCTAGCCCTTCTGCCATATGTAGCAGCTCATATCCATAAGACCGGGGGCGTTGGCATACGCGATTAGTTTGATATTCGCCTTATTCCCTTTAGGCTTCCAGAGAAATCCGCTTTATCTCTCTTCCTTGATAAAGGGTTACAACTTTTTGGAAATCCCCAGATTGACACCTCAGAGATGACAGAAGTATAATCATTTTGATTTGTTAGGGAGTTATTGTGCCTAAGAGGACTTATCAACCCAAAAAGATTCCACGGAAGCGCGAGCACGGCTTTCGAGCCAGAATGAGCACCCGGGGCGGGCAAGCTGTCCTAAAAGCAAGGCGACTTAAGGGTCGTAGGCGACTCATTGTGGTGTGACGATGCGAGGGAAGGAATATCTTACTAAGTCAGAGCAGTATGCCTTGGTTTATGATAAAGGTAGCTCGCGGGTAAGCGGTCTGGTGGTGATGAAGACTTTGCCTAATGGGCTTACCTTTTCCCGGTATGGCTTCTCGGTTAGCCGGCGGATAGGTGAGGCAGTTGCGAGAAATCGGGTGAGGCGTCGGCTTCGGGAAATCTTACGTTCAGCACCACTGGCACCGGGGTGGGATATTATCTTTATTGCTCGCCCTAAAGTCGGCGGTGCTAGCTTCGCCAGCCTGGAGAAATCGGTTCACCGTTTATTATCTCAGGCTGGGTTATTGACGAAGGAATATGAAGAGGCTTGCCTTAGAATTAATTAGACTTTATCGGGCTACCATCTCGCAGGTTACGCCGCATAACTGCCGCTTTACCCCGACCTGCTCTCAATTTACTTCTGAAGCTATCGCCAAGTTTGGCTTGCTTAAGGGGGTTTGGCTGGGGGCAAGGCGAATAGGTCGCTGCCATCCTTTTAATCCCGGTGGCTATGACCCTGTGCCGTAATATCGGACTTTTGGAGGGAATAGATAGGTGAAGATTAGAAATAAGGCAGTATCGGTGGGCAAGATTTGTTTGCTGGTTATCTTGCTCCTGGTTGGTCTAACCGTTTTGGGCTGTATTGGAATTAGGACCTCACCTGAAGGCGGTTCCGGGGGGACGATAGCCGATGGGACTATATTCCTGTGTCCCGCCTTAAAGCAAGCCGGTGGGTTTGGTTGTTCCGCGCCAGTGGTGGAAGGTAAGATAGTGGCGTTAAATACCTCGGATGGTAGCCGCCTGTGGGAAGCTCCGCTAGGAGCCTCCACGCCAGCCGGCGGTGGATTCGGCTGTGCAGCATCAGCTGTACCAGTAGCCATCTATGGCAATCCGGCGGCGGTGGGGGATTTAGTTTATGTCGGCGGCTATAATGGCAAGATTTATGCTATTAATTCTGCTTCAGGGGTACTGAGATGGGTATATCCCCGTGAGGGCAGTCTAGCGGCTATCGTTGGTGGGGTGGTAGCCGCTCTGGATAAAATCTATTTTGGTTGCTCTGATGGCAGGGTATACGCCCTGGATGCTGCCACCGGTGACCTGCAGCCGGGTTTCCCCTTTGTCACCGGGGGTAAGATTTGGTCAACCCCGGTGATAGATGGCGAGACGCTATACATAGGTTCCTTTGATAAGAAACTCTATGCCTTGAATGCTAGCGATGGCAGTAAGAAATGGGAGTTTAGTACCGAAGGGGCTATCGCTTCTACACCCCTGGTCTATAATAATATGGTTTATGTTGGCTCCTTTGATAGGTATTTTTATGCCGTGGATGCTGCCACTGGCAGTAAGAAATGGGAGTTTGAGACGGAGAAATGGTTCTGGACCAAGGCGGTGGCTTATAACGGTACCGTCTATGTCGGCTGTTTTGATGGTAAGGTTTATGCCTTGGATGCTGAGAATGGGGAGAAAACAGCCGAATTTGACCTGGAAAGTCCAGTTTATTCTTGGCCGGTCTTGGTTGAGGGCAAGGTTCTTGTTGCCACTG
Source organism: uncultured Dehalococcoidales bacterium (assembly GCA_964533385.1). GTDB lineage: Bacteria > Chloroflexota > Dehalococcoidia > Dehalococcoidales > BS750m-G39 > CAZHLO01. Next base: position 6,516 of record CAZHLO010000009.1, read on the forward strand.
AAGAGGGTAAAGTATACGCTCTGGATACTGGCAATAACCAGTTTGAGCTATTAACTGATTTAGGAGAAGCGGTATATACCCCCCTCTGCGCTGACGATGGGGTTATCTATATTTATAGCCAGGGACAAAATCTTTATGCCCTGAACGCAGAGTCAGGGGCAAGGCTGTGGAGCCAGACCATTAAGTAGTAAGTGAGGTAGATTTCATTGGACTTAAACTGGTGGGACATAATCGCTATACAGCCAATGATAAACACCCTTGTTGTGCTGACTCATTATCTATTCAATAACTTTGGGCTGGCTATAATTGTCCTGACCCTCATCGTTAATGGCGCGATGCTTCCCCTTACCCTGAAGCAGACTCGTGCCTCTAAGGCAATGCAAGACCTCCAGCCAAAGATTGCCGAGCTTCAGAAGAAGTACGCCAAGGATAAGCAAAAACTGGCCCAGGAGCAGATGAGGCTGTTTAAGGAGTCTGGGGTAAGCCCAGCGGGCTGCCTCTTGCCCCTGTTAATCCAGATGCCCATCTGGATAGCCCTATTCCAGTCAATAATGCGGGTTCTGGCGGTAATCCCGGAGAATCTGGTGGGTCTGTCTGGGTATCTTTATCCCTGGCCAGTAGTATATTCCACGCTGCCGCTTAATAATCACTTCCTCTGGTTAAACTTAGCTGTCGGTGACATGTTTCTGGCTCTTTTGGTGGGGGGAACGATGTGGGTGCAGCAGAAGATGGTGATGACGCCCACGGCTGACCCCAAGCAGCAGACCCAAAGTAGCTTGATGCTGTGGCTAATGCCTATTATGTTTGCCTTCCTCACCTTATCATTTCCCAGCGGGCTGGCTCTTTACTGGGTAACTTCAAATATCTTCAGAATCGGTGTTCAGTATTTTATTGGTGGGTGGGGAGGTTTGGTTAAAGCCGCACCTAGGAAGCCACCGGTCAGGGATAAAAAGTATAAAGAACGCATCGCCGAGGTAGAGAAAGCATCTACAGGTGGTGCCGATATTGTTGTGCCTAGTTCTGCACAGGAAGAAGGTTTGGGCTATGAAGAATCTGGAGGTGAGCGCCAAGACCGTGGAAGAGGCTATCCAAAAAGCCTTAGAGAAGTTAGGCGTCACCCGAGAAGAGGTAGAGGTCACCGTCGTAAAAGAGGGTAAGCATGGCGTGCTGGGTCTGGGGGCTGAGAAGGCTAAGGTAAGAGTGCGGCCTTTGGTGAAGGTGCCCGAGAAGATAGATGAGACGGCAAGGGGAGTCTTAGAGACCCTTCTGGAGCGGATGGGGGTAAAGGCATCGGTTGCCTCTCAAACTAAACCTGCTGTTGAGGGGGGTGGAGAGGCTTCTGAGGTCATCACCCTTGATGTAAGTGGCGATGACCTTGGTATCCTGATCGGGCGGCGGGGGCAGACCCTCTCCTCTCTACAGTATATTGTCAGGCTCATCGTAGCTAATAAGGCGAAGGCTCGAGTGCCTATAGTCATTGATGTGGAAGGGTATAAACAACGTCGCTATGAGGCATTAAGGGCTTTAGCCCATCGTATGGCGGAGCAGGTGAAGGCTAGGGGAAGACCATTTGCCCTAGAGCCTATGCCGGCTTATGAGAGGCGCATTATCCACATGGCTTTGGCTGATGACCCTGATGTTACCACTGAGAGCGTTGGTGAGGGCGAGGTTCGTAAGGTGGTTATTATGCCCAAGCCGAAATAGCCTATCATCCGGGAAATAACTGGGAAAAGGAGGAAATGAGTGTGAAGAAAGGAGCGTCAGTGATTGACTGGGCGGGACTTACCCAGGAGACGGAGCGTTTGCTTCGCCTGAAAGCAAGTCCCGTTGCCTATAAGAGGCTGGAGAAGGTGGCGGAGCTGGACAAAATACCGGAAGTGACGCGACTTAATCGCCGAGCTTCTTTTTGCCAGGTGCCAGCGATGGTTCGGACTATGGGCTTGACAATAGGGGCGACCAGAGATAACTTCGGTGAGCGCTGTGCTCGAATCAATGGTCTGGCGCCGACTACCGAAAAGGAGGTCGCTTGGGAGGCAAAAGCCTTCGCCACCGCCTGGTTTGCCAACGTGGAAGAAGCCAGAAAACAGATGGCGGAATATCCCTTGGTCCCACCAGGAGAGGCCCTTGTGCTCGCCCCGCTGGCTGCCGGAAAATTTGACCCCGATGTTATCTTAATCTACGGTAACCCGGCGCAGATGATGTTGCTGATGAACGGGCTTCAGTTTAAAGACTACGAGCGCTTCCAGTTTTTCTTCATCGGTGAAGGGTCTTGTGCCGATGGCTTGGCTCAGTGTTATACTACTGGCAAACCTGCCCTAGCTATTCCCTGCATGGGAGAGAGGGCGTTCGGCGCTGTTACCGAGGATGAGCTGGTTATGGCGCTGCCACCGGGAATGATGGTGAAGGCAGTTGAAGGATTGCAAGCGCTTAAGGGAAGAGGAATTGGCTACCCTATTATGTATCTTGGACCTCTGTGCGACCCCTCTCCAGTGCTGGTGCAGATCTACCCCGAATGGTGGAACCGTCGTTGACCTCAAATGCAAGTGGCTCGCCCATGGTATCAGCCCCACTTGATTTATTTTTCAAGCTGTGCTAACCTTTAGCGGTAAAGGCAGTGACGGAGGGGAGTAAGAGAGACAAGGTCTCTTCAGCGAGTCTGGTATGGTGTGAGCAGACGTGACCGCCCTCTGAAAATCACTCCCGAGCTACCAACCGAACGGTGGATTCTTAAAAATAGGACACCTAGTAGACTTGGTCGGTGGCGTCAGCCGTTATCATTGACGAGGGCATGAGGAAGTGCTCTAAATGAGGGCTCCCGCCTTGGGCGGGGGAAGTAGGGTGGTACCGCGGGTATATAAGTCCCGTCCCTAGAGGGCGGGTTTTTTATTTTTTTATATAGAGGTTTTTTATGTTTCAGCCTGTTGTTAGTAAAGTGAATTTCCCTCACCTTGAGGAGAAAATCCTCGGCTGGTGGAGAGATAAAAACATCTTTGAACGGAGCGTGGAGGCTCGGCGGAGTAAGCGTCGCTTTGTATTTTATGAAGGCCCCCCTTTCGCTAACGGCAATCCAGGTATCCACCATGTACTGGCTCGGGTGTTTAAAGACATCATCGTCCGATATAAGGTGATGAAGGGTTATTATGTGCCTCGCATTGCCGGCTGGGACACCCATGGTTTGCCCGTTGAGTTGGAGATAGAAAGACAACTCGGCTTTTCCGGCAAAAACCAGATTGAAAAATACGGGGTTGAAGAGTTCAATAAACGCTGTCGGGAAAGCGTTTTCCACTATCTTAAGGAATGGAATACCCTGACGGAACGCATTGCCTACTGGGTTGACTTGGAGAATGCCTATAAGACTATGGACAACACCTACATTGAATCTGTCTGGTGGGCGCTCAAACAGATGTGGGACAAGGGCTTCATCTATCAGGGCTATAGAGTTACTCCCCACTGCCCCCGCTGTGGCACCTCACTTTCATCTCATGAGGTTGCCCTGGGTTACGAGGATGCTGAAGACCCTTCAGTTTATATAAAGTTTAAAGTCCTGGGAAAATCACTAGGTAATTTCCCTTTGAATAAGCCTGCTTATTTTCTGGCGTGGACGACTACTCCGTGGACACTACCAGGTAATACTGCTCTGGCAATAGCCCCTGACGCTGAATATGCAATAGTTGAGGTTGAGAGCGAATATCTTATTTTGGCTTCGGCACGGCAGGAAGCAGTAGGTCTGGGTGAGGCTCCAGTGGTGGCTAAAATTAAGGGCAGTGGTTTAAAGGACTTGGCATACGATCCGCTGTTTAACCCCCATAATTTTGGTGTGGAACGCCAGCGGTTTCAAGAAAATTCGGCCTTAAAATCACAGAAAGCAGATAAAAATCTGACCTATCATGTTATTGCTGGGGACTTTGTTTCTATGGAGGACGGTACAGGCATTGTCCATATTGCCCCGGCTTATGGCGAGATAGACTTTGATGCTGGCGTAAAAAATATGCTGGACTTTGTCCATACAGTTGATTTGCAGGGTAAAGTCATCGGGACTTATCCTTTTGCTGGAAAATTCGTCAAAGAGGCTGATAAAGATATAATTGATGACCTCAAATCAAGGGGTCTGCTCTTTCGCAGTGAGAAGATTCGCCATAGCTATCCCTTCTGCTGGCGCTGTGAGACGCCACTGCTCTATTATGCCAAGCAGACCTGGTATATCAGGACGACAGCGGTAAAGGATGACCTTATTGCCCGAAATGACGAGATAAACTGGTACCCGGAACATATCAAGTACGGGCGCTTTGGCGACTGGCTTCAGAATAATGTGGACTGGGCTTTTTCCCGGGAGAGGTATTGGGGAACGCCGCTACCTGTCTGGCGCTGCCAGTCCTGCGGCAACTATGAATGTGTGGGCAGTTTGGGGGAACTGGAGAATAAGCCTGGCTTCTCCGGGTTTAAAGAGCCGCTGGACTTGCACCGTCCCTTTGTTGATGAGCTGACCTTTAATTGTTCCAAGTGTAAAAGAAAGATGAAGCGGGTGCCGGAGGTAATTGACTGCTGGTTTGATTCTGGGGCCATGCCCATAGCCCAGCACCACTATCCCTTTGAAAATAAGACCTTACTTGAGGACGGGCGCTTTCCCGCCGATTATATTTGTGAAGCGGTTGACCAGACCCGGGGCTGGTTTTATAGCCTTCATGCCATAGCCACCCTGCTCTTTAACCAGCGCTGTTTCAGCAATGTTATCTGCCTGGGGCTTATTCTTGATGCCAAGGGGGAGAAGATGAGCAAGGCTAAGGGGAATGTGGTTGAGCCCTGGGCGGTAATCAATCGGTACGGGGCTGATGCCCTGCGCTGGTATTGTCTTACTGCCACCGCCCCAGGCAATGTGCGCCGTTTCTCCGAGGAGGCGGTGGCTGAGGTAACCCGCCGCTTTTTATCCACCCTATGGAACGTCTATTCCTTCTTTGCCACCTATGCCAATATCGACCGCTTTACCCCCGGTGGGGGAGGGGTTTCAATAGAGCCATCGGAGCTTGATAGGTGGATTATCTCCGAGCTTAACCAGCTTATCGCTGATGTTGATAACGGGCTGGATAGTTACAATCCCACCGAGGCGGGGAGAAAGATAGAAAGCTTTGTTGACGACCTGTCTAACTGGTATGTGCGCCGGAGTCGGCGGAGGTTCTGGAAGAGCGAGAGCGATGCCGATAAGCTGGCGGCCTATACCACGCTATATGAGTGTCTGGTGACGCTATCCAAGCTGCTGGCGCCATTTGCCCCCTTCCTGGCTGAGGAGATGTATCAAAACCTGGTTGTTCCAGCCTTTCCTCAAGCTCCGGAGAGCGTGCACTTGGCTGATTTTCCGGTGGCTGATGTGACTAAGATTGATAAGCAGTTGGCGGCTGATATAAGGCTGGCGATGAGGGTGTCCAGTCTGGGTCGGGCGGCTAGAAGCCAGGCGGGTATCAAGGTTCGCCAGCCTCTGGCTAAGGTCATAGTCAAAGTGGGCTCTAAGCAAGACCGCGAAACCTTGGAGCGTTTGACGGCTCAGGTGCTGGAGGAGCTTAATGTAAAAGGCTTGGAATTTGTTGACCGGGTGGCGGAACTGGATAAAGCAGGTTATGTTGTCATCTCCGAGGGTGGTTACTCAGTGGCTATCCCTACTGAGATCCCTGCTGAGCTTCAGGCGGAGGGGATGGCGCGGGAGATAGTGAGAAGGTTGCAGACCATGCGCCGCGCTGCCGGGCTTGATATTGCCGACCATATTATCACCTATTATCAGGGGGAGGCTTATATCAGGCAGGTAATGACGGATTTTGCCGATTATATCAAACAGGAAACGCTATCCCGGCAGCTTATCGACGGGGTTCCTGAGGAAGGCGCCTTCGCTGAACGCCATAAACTGGGTGACTATGACATATTGCTGGGGGTTAAGAGACTGACCTAAGATGGAGGCGGGCTTTCCGCCAGTGTGGTGTAGGTCGTATTTTGGCTAGTGCCTCGCCAGTAGGTTATTTCTACTCTTTGCCCAATCTCGCTGGAATGTATCGCTTGAATTAAATCGTCAACGCTGCTTATCTCTTCGCCGGCAAATTCGGTTATAACATCGCCGGACTCAATCCCAGCTTCATCAGCCGGGCTGCCCGCAGCCACCTCAGTAACGAGTGCTCCTTTATCTACTGCCAGGTTATATCTCCAAACTGCATATTGGTCTACGGTATAAAGCCCTACCCCGAGCCAGGGGCGAACCACATACCCCTTCTGGACTAGCTGCTGGATAATCGGTGTAGCCGAGTTGCTGCTTATGGCATAGCCCATGCCCTCTACCCCCACCTGGGCAATCTTGACACTGGTGATGCCAATTACCTCCCCGGCTATATTCACCAGCGGTCCACCGCTATTACCCGGATTGATAGCGGTGTCGGTTTGAATCAGGTCGTCCAGGGTTTGCCCCTCGGATACAGAGAGGGAAATGCCCTTAGCGCTGACAATGCCCTGGGTGGCGCTTATTCCCATACCCAGTGAATTACCAATAGCCACTACCCAGTCGCCCACCCTCAACATATCCGAATCGCCTACCGCAGCTGCTGGTAGATTTTTGGCGTCAATTTTGAGCACGGCTAAGTCTGTTAGCGCGTCGGTGGCTACTGTATTCATGTTTACTGGAAAGGTTCTGCCGTCAGCCAGGGTTACGGTGACACTCTGAGCTCCCTCTACCACGTGATTGTTGGTTACGATAAGCCCATCTTCATCTATAATCCATCCCGAGGCAGCCCCCTCTTGGGTAAAACCATAAGTTACAACCTCGGTATTGATGGCAACTACTGAAGGCTTGACTAAAGCTACCACATCAGCAAAGGATGGTAACGCTGGAGCTTGGCTCTCTTCAGTTGGCGTCCAGCTGGGGGGTGATGAAGTACCTGTCGACTGTAGCCCACAGCTACTGCCTAGAAGAAGGCATAAGATAACAAGAGAAGACAACAGGTATTTTAGGTTTATCCCTTTCATTGCCATTTTATTCTAGCAGAGGGGTAAAATTTGGGCAAATGGTTTTTGTCGCTTTCTGACGCTCTAAAGTCTCTCCTTTTAATAACATAACGAAGCAACCGCCGTTTGGTTAGACTACAGTTTGACATTTCTGGTTGCTTTGCAAAGGTGGTAAAATCTGCTACACTAGTTTGGCTTGACTTCTGGTCTGGAGGAAGCTGAGTAATGAACCTAAAACCTGTCTCTTATACACATCTCCGAGCCCACGAGACCGTACTAGATCTC